>DAOQAK010000036.1 GCA_035353855.1 Bacteroidales bacterium
TGTTGAAACCGAAAAATGAAATATTTGGAACATTGATATAATCAGCAGACCCTAAATAAAGAGCATTTATGCCCGAATAAAAGAAGGTATTTATACCTGTTATTGCTAAATCGTTTTTTTATGTTATACTCGTTCTTATCAGGTTTGCAAAGGCAAAACTGTTTAGAACGAGTTATACCGTACAGAAAACAAAAAATATTTTTGCAAAACTCTTTTCTGTCGGTATAATTAATGATTCGTAGAAAAATTTTACCGTTTTACAATAAATTTTAAAGAAATTGTATAATTTCGTAAAGAATTTAATTTTATAATATGGATAAGAAGAAAATTGTTTTAGTGCCCACTGATTTTTCAGAGGTAGCAGATTATGCTATTGAACATGCTGCAGGAATATGTAAAATGCAGAGTTATAAATTAACATTACTGCATATAATAAATAAAGAAACAAAATCATATCTGAAAAAAGAAAAGCTTACCGGGAGCACGATACATGATAAACTGGATAAAAAGACAAAAGAGATTTCATCACAATACGGAATTGAATGCGACTATATTGCTCGTGAAGGAAGTATTTTTTCAACTATTGCTGAGGTAACAAAAGAAATCGGAGTAAACCTTATGACCATGGGAACACATGGTAAAATCGGTGTTCAGCATATCGTGGGGAGTTATGCTTTAAAAGTTATCGAAAAATCTCCTGTTCCAATCATCGTTGTTCAGAAGAGAGGTTTCCGTAACGGATATCAAAATATTATTCTTCCTATTGATGATACTATTGAATCGAAACAAAAGGTTAAATGGGCTATCCATATTGCACGGAAATTCCAGTCAACAGTTCATATTTTTGCAATGTATTCTTCGGAATCATACAGAATGGGTAAGATAAAGGCAAATGTAAAACAGATTAAAAAGTTTTTTGATCAGAATGCTATATCTTATACCGAAAAAATTGCAGATAAAGGTTCTTCTTTTCCAAAACAGACTTTATCCTATGCAAAGGAAATTGATGCCGACCTTATTCTTATTATGACAAATCCTGATACCCTGTTACCAAGTTTTATTGTGGGGCAATGGGAAGAACAAATACTTTTCAACGATTCACTTATTCCTGTAATGTGTATCAACCCTGTTGATTTAAGTATTGTAGTTGGAGGTATGTAAATCAGGCTTGCTTTCCGTTTTTATCGAAAGTGATCTCGATTTGTTTTCCTTTATATTTAAACTGAACTATATATAACGGTTCATCGCTAGATTGCTCAACAAGAGCCGCTGTCTTTATTTTAGCTGAAGAGAATAGATTGTGAACACCTGTAACTACTTCTGCAGGTAAATCTGATACTTTCATTTCTATCAATGTTTCTATAAGGTTACCATTAGCTTCATACGTTGCATAGAAAACTTTATTGCCAGATGAAACTTCCGCTTCATACAAAACATCTATTTTTCTCCAAACTACTTTTTCTACGGAAGTAAATTTAGTGTTGAAGTTTTTTATTATTTCTTTTGGAATAAGAGTAGTCTCAATTTTTTTCTGAGCATTTGAAAATGAATAAGTGAATAATAAAATAAAAATAGCGATTAAAATTTTTTTCATAGATGTAATGGTTTATAAAACAAAAATATAATAAATATTTTTTATATCAAAACTCAGGGTGATACTGTTATTTACTGAAATATTGTTTCGGGTTTATTATTTCGATTAATAATAAAAAAAAAGAGATTTGCTTAAACAAATCTCTTTTTAAAAATATATTTATACTGAGCGTTCGATATTGCTTTTTTACATACTCGAATAGCCGAAGTATAAAATTATTTAGCTTCCTAATGTTGCAACCATAACTGCTTTTATAGTATGCAGACGGTTTTCAGCTTCGTCAAATACTACAGACATTGGTGATTCGAATACATCTTCTGTAACTTCCATACCGTCGAGTTTGTATTTCTGGAAAATCTCTTCGCCAACTGTAGTTTGCCTGTTATGGAATGCCGGCAAGCAGTGCAGGAATTTTACTTTTGGATTTCCTGTTTTCTTAACCATTTCTGAATTCACCTGGTAAGGTTTCAGAAGTTTAATACGTTTTTCCCATAATTCAGCAGGTTCTCCCATTGATACCCATACATCGGTATAAATGAAATCAACGCCTTTTACTCCTTCGTCAACATTTTCTGTTAATGTTATTTTTGCTCCGGTTGATTTTGCGATTTCTTTACATTGTTTTACAAGAGCTTCATCTGGCCAGCATTCTTTTGGTGCAGTTGCCCTGAAATCCATTCCCATTTTTGCAGCTCCAACCATTAATGAATTACCAACGTTGTTATGAGCATCACCGGCAAAAGTGAAAGCTATCTGGTTTAATGGTTTGTCGCAATGTTCCATCATAGTGAGGAAGTCTGCAAGAATTTGTGTAGGGTGAAATTCAGTTGTTAACCCATTCCATACCGGAACACCTGCATACTGTGCTAATTCTTCTACAATCTTCTGACCGTATCCTCTGTATTCAATACCGTCGTACATTCTGCCCAGAACGCGTGCAGTATCTTTCATCGATTCTTTTTTTCCTATTTGTGAACCGGATGGACCAATATATGAAACATGAGCACCCTGATCTAATGCGGCAACTTCAAATGCACAACGTGTGCGTGTTGAATCTTTTTCAAATATAAGGGCAATGTTTTTGCCTTTCAGCCTTTGCTGTTCTGTTCCGGCATATTTTGCCTTTTTTAAATCCCTTGATAATTCAAGAAAGAATTTTATTTCTTCAGGTGTAAAGTCAAGTAATTTGACAAAACTTCTGTTCTTTAAATTAAAAGCCATAAAACCTCCATTATCATTTTAAAAGTGAAATTAATATTTATAATTGTTGGCAAAATTATAAATCTAAACGATATAAAAAAAAGAGGCGAAAAATTTTTCACCTCTTTTTTTGAAGAAATGCATTAATACTTAACGTCAACAGTCCTTATAGAATATTTTTTATTCCCATACCCTTTGATAATTCCGGAGTGACCTGATTGTGCTTCAGTAAAATTTTTATATTCATCACAAACCACATACGACGTAAAAAGTTTATAGTCTTTTGGATATTTGGTCATGATGGCTTTCTTAAAGTGATTTATAGCATTTTGCTTGTTGCTGTATTTTTCATTAGTTGAAATAATATTCGAAACTATTGCAGTCCATTTATTTCGACTAGTTGCAGCAAATGAGTGAACAACATAATATGTGGTTAGAGATGCTGCCTTTTCGTTTCCACTGGAACTTTGTTTCGCAGTGATTATTTTTGACATGAACGGTACATTAATAGTCCCGTTATATTGAAGGAATGCCATGATTCCGCCACCTAATACAATAAGGATTAATAAACCGATAAGTATCCAGCCTAAAGCGCCCATCCCTTTTTTATTTTGCATTTGAGGAGGAATAAATTGTTGCTGCTGTGGCTGGTAATATGCCTGCTGATTTAGCGGAGGTGTATTCTGCACTGGCGGAACAAATACAGGAGTAGGCGGAGTCTGAATATTTTTAGGAGGTGGGTTTAAATTGTTAGGTTCTGCTGAAAGGGATATTCCGCAATTATTGCAGAATATTTCATTGCCTTCTATCTTTGTTCCGCAATTCGGACAAAATGTAACTGAAGGTGGAGTAGGAGGAGTTACAGGTGTTTCAACTACAGGTGGAGTTGGAGGAGTAACAGGTGTTTCCGGTACTGGTGGAGGAACAATAACTGGTTCCTGTGGAATTGGAGGAGGTGTAACGGTTTGTTTTGGTTCCACGTAAGGATGAAGTTCTGCAAGCTTGTATCCACAAACAGCACATATTACTTCATCACCATCGAGTTTCACACCGCATTGTGCGCAAAATAAAAGGTCGTGTTTTTTTATCATAACTTTTTTATTTGAGGGATAAATGTAGAAAAATTTTCTTTAATAAAAAAGCCAGTTAAATTCCGGCTTTTGGAGATAATCCATTTCTAATTTTTAAATTATCTATTAAACATTTTTAGGTTTTTCTAAAACTATATAATACCCATTTGTAGGAGTATATAAAAATACAGTAACCAAAAGTATTATTAGTCTTAGAAGTGCAAGAAATAAATTTCCACTACTAGCTTCTAAAATACCAGCAACTTTCCAACCTTCGCTATTTGCTTTTTGAATAGCATTATTTAATCTATTAACAGGGGAACTGGATAATGCTCCAATTATTCCACCTACTAATGTAACATTAATAACTTTATTTTCCATATTTTCTGATTTTTTAATGTTAATAAATTTATTCGTCTGAATATCAATTTCATTTACATTTATAGGTTCGTCTTTAGTAATTAAAGATTTTATTCCAATTATTACAATGATGCATGCAATGATGTAAAAAATGTAATATTGTTTAAGGTTCCATAAAAATGTCAAAAAACCTAAACTATGACTAAGTGAATAAATGAGACGACCTATCAGGCCTAAAAGAAATTGTAAAATAAAAATGGAAAGAATTCCTCCAATTATTATAATTATACCTTTTGTCTGATTTTTACTCATTCTGTATTTTTTTATTTCCTACTCATTTGGCTTTTCGGTTTAGCCCCGTTTTTATATGGGTTCTGGTCTCCATTATTTTTTCATACTTTCGTTTAGGTGGTTAGCCTTTATAAAACCTTAATAAAAAGTTAAATGAATTGTTTATTATAAAAGTATTCTGAATTAATTTATTCCCGAAAATAATTTTTGTGATAAGTAGCCAATCAAAGGTATAGGTTTCATCTCCCCGTTAATTGCATATATAAGACCCATAATCCATAAAACAAAAAGTCCGATGCCGCAAATACCTATAAGTATTGAAATAACCCATCCTATAAAAGGAATAAAAACGAAAATGCTTTGTACGATGGCTAGTATTATTCCTGTTAAATAAAGTCCTAATGTTTGGCGAATATGATAAATGCCAAGTTTAGTTTTATTACTGCTGTGCATAATAATAGCTATTATCCATCCGACAAATGTTATATAACTTAAAATTGCAACAGTCTTATCTTCATTACTACTATAATTAAAATTCGGGTTTTGTTGTTGTTGCTGCTGCTGATATTGCTGTTGTTGCTGGTATTGTGGTTGCTGTGGCTGAGGGTTGACACTTGGTTCAGACATGTTATAACCACATACATGACAAAACTTTGCACCTTCTTTTAAGGTTGCACCGCATTTCGGACAAAACATAGTTTTAATATTTAGTTAAACAATAATTTATTTTCTGATTTGTATCAAAGATAAAAGATTAATTCCGAAAAAAAAAATGCTTCACAGAATTTGGTGAAGCATTTTTTATGAAACCTTGCTTTAATAATAAAAGCAGGATTATTAAGAATGTTTTAATTCAATACTATTTTAGTTCCGCAATTTGGATTTCCAAGTTGTTTGGCTTCAGTAATGATAGTCATTTTACCACCATTTTCCACAAACTGTATAGCAGCGCGAACCTTAGGAGCCATGCTGCCTTCGGCAAATTGTTTTTCTTCCAGGTATTTTTTTGCTTCAGCAACAGTTAACGTATCGAGTTCTTTCTGACCGGGTTTATTGAAATTGATGCAAACTTTAGGAACATCAGTAAGGATGAATAATTCATCAGCTCCGATTTCTGCTGCCAATAATGCTGATGCAAGGTCTTTGTCAATTACTGCATCAATACCTTCAAGGAAATTGGGTTCTTTATAGAATACAGGAATACCGCCGCCGCCAACAGCAACAATAACCTGCCCATCGTGAGCCAAACGGGAAATGGATTTTTTATTTCCGATAACAATAGGTTTTGGTGATGCTACAACTTTGCGCCATCCACGACCTTTAGGATCTTCGGAAAAAATAGAACCTGTTTCTTCTGCGATTTTTTCGGATTCTTCTTTTGAATAATATGGACCAATCGGCTTTGTAGGGTTCTGGAATGCGGGGTCGCTTTTGTCAACAAGAACTTGAGTTACAATAGTAATAACATCCTTGTCCATTTTATTTTTTTCAAGTATGTTTCGTAATTGTTGTTCGATCATATAACCGATGAATCCCTGGCTGTATGCACCGCATATATCCAGCGGCATTTCGGGTAATCCGAACATTTTAGCTCCGGCCTGGTTCTGTAATAAAATATTGCCAACTTGTGGTCCGTTGCCATGAGTTATAACAAGGTTATAGTCCTTTTTAATAAGTTCCATAACACTCAAGCAGGTATCATATACATTTTTTTCCTGCTCACTTATTGTGCCTTTCTGGTCACCTCTAAGTAAAGCATTGCCGCCAAATGCTACTACTGCTAGTTTTTTCATACGCTTATTTTTTAAATGAGCCGACAAAGCTATAAAATTTTATTTAATTACCAATAATTAAAAACGTTACTAAAAAAATAGCAATATATTTTAAAGAGTATGTTTGTTCTATTTTACTAATTTTGCCACCTATGGCAGAAAGAAAGAAAATAGCATTTTATACGTTAGGGTGTAAACTGAATTTTTCAGAAACTTCGCAGCTTTCACGTTCGTTTCCTTCTGAAAAATTTCAGATTGTAGATTTTAAGGATGAAGCCGATATTTATGTTATCAACACTTGTGTAGTTACCGAAAAAGCTGAAAAAAAATCGAGAGCTGCGATTAACCAGGCGAAGAAGAGAAACCCTGATGCAATTATTGCATCTGTGGGTTGCTATTCTGAACTCCGTCCTGAAGAGTTGGTTGCAATAAATGAAAAAGGGATTGTGTTGGGAACGTATGAAAAATTCAATTTACTTGAGATAATTGATAAAGAAGAAAAAAATATTTCATCAAAAGAAGAACTGGTAAAAAGGTTTATCCCGTCATATTCTACAGGCGACCGTACACGTTCATTTTTTAAAATACAGGATGGTTGTGATTATTTCTGCTCATACTGTACTGTGCCATATGCCCGTGGTCGTAGCCGTAGCGCTACTATTGCCGAAGTAGTGAAAACTGCTGAAGAAATTGTTTCAACAGGAATTAAAGAGATGATACTTACCGGAGTTAATGTTGGCGATTTCGGTAGAAAGAATAATGAAAGACTTATCGACCTTCTTAAAAAGCTTGATAATATTGATGGTGTAGAACGTATCCGAATTTCGTCAATCGAACCTAATTTGCTTACAGATGAAATAATTGAATTTGTTGCAAGCTCAAAAAAGTTCTTACCGCATTTTCATATTCCGCTGCAATCGGGTTCTGATAAGGTTCTTAAAGAAATGTGCAGAAGATATGATACAAAACTTTTTAGAAACAGGATAGAAAAAATAAAATCATTAATTCCAGATTGTTGCATTGCTATTGATTTAATCACAGGTTTTCCGGGCGAAACGGATAATGATTTTAATGATACATTTAATTTTATTTCATCGTGCGATATTTCATACATGCATGTTTTTACTTATTCTGAAAGGGAAAATACACCGGCAGCAAAACGTACTGATGCTATTCAGAATTCCGTTAGAAACGAAAGAAGTAAAAAAATACTGGCATTATCGGAAAAGAAAAAAAATATTTTTCTAAAAAATAATATCGAAAAAATTAAAAATGTTCTTTTTGAATCCGACAATGATAATGGAATAATGTATGGCTTTACTGAAAATTATATTAAAGTAAAAACGCCTTTTAATAAGGAATTGATAAACCAAATTAAAAAAGTAAAACTGCTTAAAATTGAAAAAGACGGTATATTTGCAGGCGAGTTGATAAGTTGACAAGAAGATAAGTTAACAAGTTGACAAGAAGACAAGTTGATAAGTAGACAAGGGGAAGCAGTCGTCAGTTGGCAAAAAGATAAATAGTTAAACAATAAAACAATTAATCAATTTATCAGTTGAACAAAGAATAAATTTGTAAATCTAAAATCTAAAATCTCAAATCATAAATCAAAAAATGTATCCAACAATTTCAGATTTAATAAAAGATATTTTCGGGGTATATATACCTTTACCAGTACAAAGCTTCGGCTTTTTTGTGGCGATAGCATTTATCGTTGCTGCATGGCTTTTACTATTGGAGCTAAGAAGAAAAGAAAATGAAGGAATTATTTTCTCTCTTAAAAAAAATGTGATGATTGGTAAACCTGCATCAAAACAGGAATTGTTTTGGATGGCTTTATTTGGTTTTATTATAGGATATAAATTACTGGGAATAATTTTTAATTACAAAACATTTGTTGAAAACCCACAGCAATTCATGTTTTCAGGAGAAGGTAATTTTTTTGCAGGTATTGTTGGCGCGTTTGCCATGGCTTATTACCGATACTATGAAAAACAAAAAACGAAACTCGATAAACCCCGGTTGGAAGAAGTGGAAGTGCATCCATACGAACTTACCGGGAATATTATTATGCTTGGTGCTGTATTTGGAATACTTGGATCAAAATTATTTGATATGCTTGAGAATGTTGAGAATTTTCAGAGTATTGGTAATTTTATAAAAGCATTATTTTCATTCAGTGGGCTTGCTTTTTACGGAGGGCTTATTTGTGCAGCTATTGCAATAATTTTATATGCAAGGAAGAATAAAATTCGTCCGCTTGTAATTTGTGATATTGCTGCTCCCGCAATAATGATAGCATATGCAATTGGCCGAATTGGTTGTCAGACTGCCGGTGATGGCGACTGGGGAATTTTGAATTCAGCATATATTACTACACCTGAATCAAAAGTTGAACTTGCTGATGATTCTGCATTTATAAAAACTCTTGAGGAAAATAAAACATATTATTTTTATGAATTCAAAACAGATTCACTTAAAAATATTCCTCATATCACAGTTAAAGCTCCCGGATTTATACCTAACTGGATGGTTGCATACCCATATCCAAACAATGTAAATGATCAAGGTGTAGAAACTAAATTTTTATATAATAAAAACCAAAAACATTTTTCTCAGTTGCCCATACCTGTATTTCCAACACCATTTTATGAAACGGTTGTTTGCTCATTATTCTTTATAGTATTGTGGCTGATAAGGAAACGAATTAAAATTTCAGGAATTTTATTTTCAATATTTCTTATAATGAATGGATTTGAAAGATTCTTTATAGAAAAAATTCGTGTTAATATCAAATATCATATTTTGGACTGGAATGTTACACAAGCGGAAATAATTTCCATGATGCTGATTATTACCGGAATTATATTGCTGGTTTATATTTTGAAAAATAAGAAAAATATCGGTGAAGAAAAATTAAATTCATAAATCTCAAATCTCAAATCAAAAAATGGATTATAAAAATATTTGTGAAGAAGTTTGTGTGTTGGCAAGGGAAGTAGGTCGGTTTTTGAAAAATGAGATCGACAAAATAAAATTGGCTGATATTGAAACAAAAGGCTTACACGATTTCGTAACATATGTAGATAAAAATTCTGAAAAGCAGATTGTGTCGAAACTATTGGAAATATTACCTGAAGCAGGTTTTATTGCAGAAGAAAAAACGGTAACATGCAAAGGTGAAAAATATAACTGGATTGTTGACCCTCTCGATGGCACTACAAATTTTATTCATGGATTGCCTTGTTATTCTATAAGTATAGCATTGATGTGTGAAGATAAAGCTGTTGTGGGTGTGGTTTATGAAATTAACCTTGATGAATGTTTTTATGCATGGGAAGGCAGTCCTGCATTTTTGAACGGGAAAGAAATAAAAGTATCAGGAAGAACGAAAGTGTCGGATGCATTGCTGGCAACGGGTTTTCCTTATTGCGATTATTCCGACCTGGAAAGATACATGAACCTGTTCACCTATTTTATGAAAAATACACATGGTTTGCGCCGTTTAGGTTCTGCTGCAGTTGATTTGGTTTATGTTGCCTGCGGTCGTTTTGAAGGATTTTACGAATACGGTTTAAGTCCATGGGATGTTGCAGCAGGCTCGTTTATTGTGCAACAGGCAGGAGGTAAGGTTTACGATTTTCATGGAAATGATAATTTCATATTCGGCAAACAGATTGTTGCTTCAAACAGTGCACTGTCAGAAGAACTGATCAATGTAATAAAAACAGTTTACCGAAAATAAGTTATAAGACACAAATTCTAAGAAATTGATTTCAAAAATCTCAAATCAAAAATCTCAAATCTCAAATAGGTTTACTTAAACGTTATCATCTTTTCAAGAAAAACAGTTCCTTTATCATCCAGGAGTTTTACATAGTAGTTTCCTAGTGGGACATTGAAATAGGTATAGGTATAATCAAGGGTGTTAGTACCGGCTTTAAATGTAATATTAGTAAAACTTTTTCTTGTAATTTCCCCTTTATCATTATAAAGCATCATACTTAGATTGATATCTTTTTTTAAGGTGAACTCGAATGAACCAGAGACTTCGCCTTTTTTATATTTTAGATAGGTGTTTTCAGATTCGGTATTTATTTTAAAATTGTCATTGGCAGGAACTGTGGGCGTAGTAATGCCTTTCACCTTTTTAACGAAATTACGTAAAGTGGTCATTTCATTTTTGTCATCACTATAAATATCGGAAAAATCATTATCATCGGTCATTGCCCAGATAGCGCTTTGTGCTGCCATGCTTTGCCAGTTGTTTTTTGAAATCATTTGAGCAAGAGCCAGTAAATTACCTTCGGCTTTATTTCCCATAGCAAAATATGAAGACGAATCAGGAGCCCTGTCGTGCATTTCGGAACACATGGCATACACCGGTAATTTCCTTTTCTGATTTTTATACAGTGCAATCATTTGTTCTTTAGTAACAATCATGCGTTGTTCCGAAGTATCGTCGGGGTACATGAAGCGACCGGCTTCAAGAAAAACTTTTACATTGTTAGCGGTAAGGTTTTCTATTGACATGGTAATGCATGCACCCGTGTATGAATAAGTATAAGTCCCTGTGTTTTCGGATGGAGGTGTTTTAGTGAACGATACTTTTACCAGTTTCATTTCAACAGCCTGCTTAACGCTAATAGTGTCGCTATATGAATTAAATGCTATTAAACATAAAGCGAAAACGAACGAATTAAATATTATTTTTTTCATGGCAGAGGAGTTTTATTATATAACGAATATAGTGAAAAAAAATTATGAAGTAAAGGTTATTTTAAACTTTCAATGAATTTTTGATCAACAGCATAACCCAGTTCTTTTGCTTTCTGAGCATTTTCAAATGCGCTTTTCTTATCGTTTTTCTGAAAATATATTAATGCTATTTCGTAATAACTTTTAGCATTGCCGGGTTCAAGTGTTGTAATTTTTTTATAATCTTTCAACGCTTCATCATATTTTTTGAACTCAGATTCAAGAAGGGCTTTATTAATATATGTGTTGGTGTTATTGGAATCTAACTGAATTGCCTTGTTATAATCGGTAATTGCCAGATCATAATTTTTTGTTATGGCATAATAGTTTGCTCTGTTAGAATAAACATCATATGAATTAGGTGAAAGTTTCTGGGCTTTATTAAAATTAAGTAATGACTCATTCATATTTCCTTCGATACATAATTGAATTGCAAGATTCATATAGCCGGCATAATCATCAGGTTTCAACTGTGTGACTTTTATAAAATCTTCTTTAGCCAGCTTATTTTGTTGCATTTCCCTGTATGTCATGCCGCGTAAGTTATAGGTTTCAAAATCATCAGGGTTTAACTTTATCAACTTATTTAAGTCATCCAATGCTGTGGGAAAATCTTTCTTGTCGGAAAGTATTTTTATTCGTGCAGAAATAGCATCTTTATAGTTTGGGTTTCGTTCAATGGCATAGCTGAAATCGCTATATGCCAGGTCTGTTTTTTTTGCATCAAGATAGTAAACCCCCCTGTTGTAATAAGCGAGTTCATTTTTAGGGTAAACACTGATCATTTGAGTCCACAACTCTTTGCTGTTTTTCCAAACCTTGGTTTGATTAAAAGTAAGAAAGCTCAAAACAAAAATTATAATAAACATTATTACAATGCCAATTTGTTTGTATTTCTTATATTTTACATTCTCCATAACTTCCCTGAATGATTCGCCCATGATATAAAACAGCCCGATAGATGAAATATAAAAATACCGGTCGGCAGCAATTGCAGAGCCAACTGAAAGTATCTGCAAAACCTGGAGTACATTGAAGAAGAAAAATAAAAATCCGAAAATTATTTTTTTACCTTTTTTAGCTGAATAAATTACTGCTCCTGTAATAAGCAAAATTATTACCGGTGAAATAATATATATCATTGGAAGAGAATTGCTGACTTTGTATGGATATGGATGTATTACAGCAAGGTTTAAAGGAAGAAACATTTTATACAAGTAAAAAAACAAACTATAACATGCCAGGAAAAATCTGTCAGTAAATGAATATACATTTCCCACATTATTTATGAAAGTTGATGCTCCCTGCATTTTCTGAACATAAATTGCAACAATTCCAAATACAAATGATATTGCCAGAAAAGGAATTTTGTCAATTAATATCTTTAAATTTATTTTCTTCATTTGAAGATAATCTATAAGTATAAGCATTATCGAAAACGGTATTGCCATTGCTTTTGAAAGGCATGAAAAAATAAAAAGCAAAATGGTAAGCAGGTATATTTTAATATTTTTCGTTTCTTTATAATTCAGGTAAGTTATTAACCCTGACAAGTAAAAGAAAGCATATAAAACATCTTTTCTTTCGGAAATCCATGCCACTGACTCAACATGCAGCGGATGTATCCCGAACAATGCTGATGCAATTACAGCAACATGTATATTGGAACTTAATTTCCTGATAAAAATAAAAACAAGCAGGGTGTTAAGTAAATGCAAAATGAAATTAGTGAAATGATAAGTGAAAGGATTTAATCCGGAAATTTTATTTTCGATGGCATATGTCAGCATCGACAATGGCTGGTAGTTCCCAACATAGAAGTTTGAAAACAAAATTTTGATATTGCTAAATGAAAGATTTTTTACATCAGGATTATTTAAAACATAATACTGGTCATCAAGATTTGTGAAACCGCATTTCAGCGAAGGGAAAAAGCTTATAAAAGTTATTGCCAGCACAAATAATGCATACCAGGTATTTTTATTGTCGTTACGCGTTGGTAATGGTTGTGGCTTAAACTGCTTTGCAGCAACAGTATGGGTTTTCGGGTTCGTTGACTTTTTTTTATTTATAGATTTATTACTCATAAAAGTAATATTGCTTGAATATTTTGAAAATCAAAAATAGGAATAATTTTAAAAAGAATATTATGGAATATTATTAAGATAATTATATATTTACATGAAAAATTAATAATACAATTGCATATAAATAGGTACTCATTAACAAAAAGCAAATGTTAAAATTACTTATCCATCAATGGAAAGAAAAACAACGATCACCTTTTTGGCAAAAGAGCATTTGGGTAAATATATTACTAGGAATTTTAAGTGTATATTTAATGTTTTTGGTATTTGTCATTGGTTATTTTGTTGATAAAATTATAATAATAAAATACGAAAATGCAGATATTATTCAAGTATTTACGGGTTTTTTATTTTATTATTTTACACTTGACTTAATTATAAGATTTTTAAATCAACAATTACCTACATTATCTATTCAACATTACATTACACTTCCTATTAAAAAAAGAATTTTGCTGCATTATATTTTAATAAAAAGTGTTTTAAGCTTTTTTAATATTATTGCAATATTGCTTATCGTCCCATTTTTTATTAAAGTTATTTGTGCTTCGAAACCTTTATCATTCTGTTTGATCTGGATTATTACAATGGTTTCATTAGTAGCAACAAATAATTTCCTGAATTTTTCATTAAAAAAATATTTTTCTAAACGACCTTTATTAATAATGTTTCTATTAGCAATAGTTGTAGTATTTATTTTTCTTGACATAAACGGTATGGTTTCATGCTCTGTATATTTTTCTGAAGCAATATTATATATTACAAATACTTTATTGCTCGGTGTCATTCCAATTATAATTTTAATACTTTCATATTTACTTGGTTATTTTCTTCTGAAAAAGAATTCCTATATCGAATATACTCAATCAAGTATGCATAGTGCAAATAGCAGGTTTAGTATTTTTAATCGTTTTGGTGAAGCAGGTAGCCTTATTGGAACTGAAATTAAACTAATATTGCGAAATAGCAGACCGAAATCTATGTTGTATATTAGTATTATTTTTTTGTTGTATGGATTCTTCTTTTCAAATGAAAATTTTTTAATCAACCAATTTAATCTGATATTTATTCCATTTTTACAGACTTATGCTTTTGCTGCTACATATGGTCAGTTTTTGTATGGATGGGAAGGCTCTTTTTTTGATTGTTATATGGCAAATAAAGTTTCTTCTTTCGCCTATATTAAATCGAAATATTTATTGTTGGCAATTACAAGTTTTATTGGATATATTCTTTCATTACCATGCCTGTTTATAAATTACGAATTTGGATTCCCTATGACTGCAATGTTATTTTACAACATAGGAATATCATCAATTATATTATTATTTATTGGGACATACAACAAATTGAGTATTGATATGAAACAAAGCCAGTTTATGAATTATCAGGGAATAACTATTGTTAATTCTTTGTTTTTTGTTATACCCTTAGGATTTCCAATTTTAATTTATTTTTTATTCAATTTATTAGGATTTTCGCAGTATGTTTTTTATACATTAGGCGTGATAGGATTGATAGGGATCATGTTCAATCAATATCTTATACAAATTGTAGTCAATCAATTCGTGAAAAGGAAATACATAATGACATATAGTTTTAGGCAAAAATAGTATGATATGATAGAAATTAGCAATCTTAGGAAGATTTATAAGCAGAAAATAGCGTTGGCAATAGATAGCCTAAGTATAAATGAACATGAATGTGTTGGTCTTGTTGGTAATAATGGAGCTGGAAAAACAACAATGTTAAGTTTGATATTAGATTTGATTGAGCCAACAAACGGTTTTGTTAAATCAAAAAATAAATTGGTTTCAAAATTTGACGATTGGAAAAATTATACGGGTTCGTATTTAGACGAAAGATTCTTGATTCCTTATTTAACTCCAATGGAATTTTTTGAGTTCATCGCATGTTTGCATGGTAAAAACAGTTCTGATATTAATAACTTTTTAAACGAGAATGCAAATTTTTATACAGATGATATTTTATCAAAAAAATATATTAGAGAACTTTCATCAGGAAATAAAAACAAAATAGGTATTTTGGCCTCATTACTATCTGAGCCTGAAATATTGATTCTTGATGAGCCTTTTGCTAATTTGGATCCGAGTTCTCAGTCATGGCTTAAAATGAAATTAAAAAGCCTACATGATAAAGGTATTACAATGATTATATCAAGTCACGATTTAAAACACGTAACGGAAATTTGTAGCAGAATATTATTACTGGAAAAAGGAATAATTATAAATGATAAAAACACCAATATAGACACTTTATCTGAGTTGGAAAATTACTTTAATGTGAGATAAATGGTAAGTGATTGGCGTATGTGTTAACCTTGCTTGAAAATGAATTTGTTGAAAGATAGTAGCATATAGCTTTCATTTGATTAGGAATGATATAAATTATTGTAATTTGATAATGCAAAAGGAAATAGATAATGAAATATTAATTGCGCCCTGTGGCATGAACTGTGCTATTTGCATGGCATACCTTCGTGATAAAAATGTATGCAAAGGATGTTGGAGCAAGATTGGTTATAAAGCAAAGACCTGTGCTCGTTGTATCATTAAAAATTGTGAACTGTTAAATAAAACGGAATCTAAATTTTGTTACGATTGCGAGAAATATCCATGCCTTCGGTTAAAGCAATTAGACAAGAGATACAGAACCAAGTATAAAATGAGCATGATCGAAAACCTTGAAAATATTAAGAAAATTGGATTGCTGAAATTCATTCAAAACGAGAATGCACGATGGGCTTGCAAAAAATGCGGTAGTACAATATGCGTGCATCGTAAAATTTGTTTTAAATGTGGAACAATAGTAAAATATAATTTATGAACCCGGAACTGGAAACCAAAAGATTGAAAATTATTCCACTAACCTATGAACAGCTGGATTTATATGTGCAGACAAATTATATTTTAGAAGAACAATTTAATTTAACTAAAGCTAAAAGAGAAATTCCGCCTGAACTTATAGCGGCTTTGAATAAAGATATATTACCCGCTGTTGCTGATGATAAGAAAAATTATTTATTTTTCACATTGTGGATAATTATTGACAAAGTGCTGAATCAAATGGTAGCAGATATTTGTTTTAAAGGAGAACCAAATGATAAGGGCGAAGTAGAGATCGGGTATGGAACATATGACGCATTCAAAGGTAAAGGTTACATGACTGAAGCTATTGAAGCCATTGCCAATTGGGCGTTTAGGCAACCTAATATAAAATCAATAATTGCAGAAACACAGCAAACTAATTTAGCTTCACATCGTGTTTTGGTGAAAAATAATTTTAAACTGTTTAATAAAGCAGATGAAATGATTTGGTGGAAACTTGAGCAATATCCACGTTAATACGAGTTGTCAGGCACACTTCAGAATTTTAATACTCATATTTCTTTCCCCACAATGCCCGTAATCGTTGACGAATTTCGTCTTCACGAGAATTTTTTCCGGGTTCATAAAACTTTTTCCCTTTTATTTTTTCAGGAAGATATTCCATATCAATAAAATTATTTTCATAGCTGTGAGCATATTTATATCCTTTATGATAACCTAATTCTTTCATCAGTTTTGTAGGGGCATTACGTATATGTAAAGGAACAGTGAGGTCGCCGGAATTTTCAGTTTCTGCTAATGCATTTTCAATTGCCATGTACGATGCGTTGCTTTTTACTGATGTGGCAAGGTATACAGCAGTCTGACTTAAAATGATTCTGCATTCGGGATACCCGATAACATCAATAGCCTGGAAACATGAATTGGCTAATAACAGTGCGTTGGGATTTGCATTACCAATATCTTCGGAAGCCATTATCAACATACGGCGTGCAATAAATTTCGGATCCTCGCCGGCAGCAATCATTCGTGCAAGATAGTATACTGCTGCATTTGGGTCACTGCCGCGCAATGATTTGATGAAGGCTGAAATAATATCGTAATGCTGTTCACCTTTTTTATCATACAATGCAATATTTTTCTGAATGATTTTTAAAACCATTTCATCGCTGATTACAATATTTTTTTCTTTACTGTTCTGAACAACAAGCTCAATTGCGTTTAAAAGCTTTCTTGCATCACCTCCTGAAATCCTTAGCAGCGCTTCGTTTTCCGCAATTGCTATTTTTTTATTTATTTCTTTTTCTAAAAATATTCTAGCTTTTTCAAGAAGCAAAAGCAAATCATCTTTTTCGAGTTCTTTTAAAATATAAACCTGGCAGCGTGACAGGAGAGGCGATATGACTTCGAAAGAAGGATTCTCGGTTGTTGCGCCAATTAATGTAACAATGCCTTTCTCCACTGCACCTAATAGCGAATCCTGTTGTGATTTGCTGAAGCGATGAATTTCATCAATAAATAATACAGCATGTTCTGTATCTTTTTTTGCTTTCTCGAAAACTTCACGAACATCTTTCACTCCGCTATTTACTGCGCTAAGCGTGTAAAACGGACGATTCAATTGTTGTGAAATTATAAATGCCAGCGTTGTTTTTCCGACTCCCGGAGGTCCCCAGAAAATCATACTCGGAATATTATCTGCTTCGATAGCTTTACGTAAAATGGCATCTTCACCAACAAGATGTTTCTGTCCGATGTAATCATTTAACGTTGTCGGACGAAGTTTTTCAGCTAAGGGAATAGAATTCATAAAAAATATTTTTTGAAAAAAAAGGCTTTGAATTCTCAAACGAGATTCAAAGCCTTTTTATAATTATTTGTTATTTTAAAATTTTACTTTCGGAGCTTTTTTAGCGCCTTCGTCGGCAGCAAAATAAGCCTTTTCATCAAATCCGCACATTCCGGATACAATGTTGTTTGGGAATTTTTTTATGTACGTGTTGTAATCCCTGGCTACTTCATTGAACTTGGCTCTTGTTGCTACAATAGAATCTTCGGTAGATTCCAACTGTGTTTGCAATGACAAAAAATTTGTATTGGCTTTTAATTCAGGGTATGCTTCAACAGCCACTAGTAGTCTGCTTAATGAAGTGTTTAAATTATCCTGAGCACTCTGGAATTCTTTTAATGAAGCATCATCAAGTTTATCTGCATTGATATTTACAGATGTTGCTTTTGCTCTTGCTTCTGTAACTGCTGTGAAAGTTGTTCTTTCGTGAGTAGCATAGCCTTTTACCGTTTCAACAAGGTTTTCAATAAGGTCAGCTCTTCGCTGATATTTATTCTCAACTTGTGCCCATTGTGTTTTTACGTTTTGTTCTTTTGAAACCATCTTGTTGTATTTTATACATCCTGGAATAAATAAAATTACAAGTAATACGACAACAATAAAAAGTATCATTGTAGTTCCAAGGCAACCGGTTTTAGGTTTTATTGGGGGCTTTGGTGCGTTGAAATTCATATTCCCCGCAGCAGTAGGAGTGTTTTGTTCCATGTCAAAATATTTTATGAATTAGCAATGCTAAATTAATAAATAAATTTCAATGAAACTTTCAAATCATCTTAATTATAAAATTTATGTATCTGATAAATTTGATATACTTTATAATGAGATACATTTTTATACCTCGACACGATGTAATTGTATATTTTATTATCCGGATCTTGAAATTCAGAACCTGCTTGAATATATATACAATCTTCAGGTAAAATATTTAGAATTTTTAAAGCTTCAGTTTTATTATAAACAGGATAAATGTTTTGTGCATTTAAACGTATTTTATAATTTTTATAATCTTTAAAACTTTCTAAATCGTAATGATATGTAAAACCTAAATCAGCATAACCGGGAGCAATTAAAACATAAGAATTATTGGTCTTAATTTTTTTTATTAGCTCTGATAACTCTTTCATTCTTCTGAAATTGTCTGGATTTAGATTTAATGTAAAAATTAGTGATGCAATAAAAATAGTTGATACAATTATTTTATAGATTTTTTTATAAAATAAAATATTTGTAATTATTGCAATAAATACATAAAACGGGACGGAAATAAAAAGTATATATCTATCAATAAATACAGGGAATTTAAATGAAATTAGAAACATTAAAATGTAAGGTATAAAGAACCAGATAAAGATGATAATTGTATTTTGATTCAATACATTATTAATAACCAACTGGAAAGTTTTCTGTTTAAGAATAACTGCAATTCCTGTAATAAAGATAATTATCAAGATGAGCATGTTGATTCTATTATTGATAAATAAATTTAAAAATCCATATAGTTGGCCAATTTCGGGCTTTGGTACCCAAGTCCCGTTAGATGCTGTATTCGAAAATCGTTCAATGAAAATAAATATCATTGGGATGTATGAAATTGCAAGGCATGACATTAAAATAAAAAATGGCTTAATGAATTTATTTCTCTCCCTGATAATAATTATAGAAAGGCATTCGATGAAAGGGATTATGAAGCATAAATAATGCGAGTAGATTAAAAGCATATTTGAAATGAAAAGAAAAATATAGTATTTCTTTTGATTTGATTCTTTTATGATGCTTAGAAAGAAATATAAAGATAATGCTGTAAGCATTGCAAATAATGGATAAACCCTTGCTTCATGAGAAAAAAAGAAATGTGTTGTTGTGAAGGAAAATATTAATCCTGCAGAAATCCCTGTAAAAAAGTTATAAAAATTTTTACCGATTAAAAATATAATAACAGAAGTTAAAGAGGTAAATAATAACGAAAGAAACCTTACTGACATAGGGCTTATACCGAAAACTTTAACCCAGAAATGTAATAATAAAAAATGAAGAGGTGGATTATTTTCATTGTGAAGTATTTGGAAAATATCGCTTAAACTTGCTTGTGCCCAGTATATAGTAAAAGGCTCATCATTAGCTATATCGCGATTATCGATGAATATGGATTTTAAAATAAAATTTAAACAAAAAAGAATGAAACATATAATTAAGACAGAATAACGTTTGTAAAATAATGATGTACTATTCTTTTCATTCATAAATGAACTCATTATATAATTTATTTCGTATGAATTATTTTTTGTGTAATAATCCTGTCTTTATATTGAAGTCTAATGATGTAAACACCTTCAGGGATTTCTTTAAAACCAATTGATAAATTGTTATAATTATCTATTTCTTTTTGAAAGATTATATTTCCTGTAATATTGTATATTGAAATATTCTTTAATGTATTTGTTTCTGAAATGTTGATAAATAAATATTCCGAAACAGGATTAGGGTATATAATAATATCATTTTTTTCTTGTTCAGAAATATCCAAAACATGAATATAATTTGTAGAATTGGTATGTAATAAGCTATCCATTTTTATCACCAGAATATTTGATATGCCCGGGCCCATGCTTTCGGTTGTTCCGACAATTGCATAACCGCCAGTATTTGTATTTATGCATGCATTGGCATAATCTTGTTTTTCGCCGCCGTATGTAATTCCTGTAATAAAGTTCCCATCCTTGTCTCTATAACTAATTGAAAAATCTTTTGAACCTACATATCCATAGCTCTCAGTATATCCAACAAAAAAGAAATTTTCATGTTTGTCTTGTATAATATCACTTAAGTCTTCATTTTCCTGCCCATTTATTAATTGTTTCCAAAGATAATTCCCGAGTGAATCAACTTTTAAAATAATCCCATCTTGATTCTGAACATTATAATTTTTTGTAGAACCTGCGAAAATGATTCCATGATCTTTCGTTTCAATCCCTGCATATGCTTTATCGTCGAGTAAATCACCATATGTCTTTGTCCATAATGTATCGCCCGAAGAATTAATTTTTAATAAGTATGCATCATATTCCCCTTTGCCAAAACTGTTGGTATATCCTGTAATGATATAATTTCCATCATGGCACTTATTGATATCATAAGCAACATCATTATTAATGCCGCCGTATGTCTTTGACCAAAGTGAATCTCCATCTTTATTAGTTTTTAAAATATATACATCATTATTACCTTTGCCAAAACTGTATGTTTCGCCAACAATAATAAAGCCTCCGTCTGTTGTTTCAATAATACTGTGTGCAATGTCCCAATTATTTCCACCATAGTTTTTCATCCATAGCATATTTCCATCAGCATCGGCATTAATCAACATAAAGTTGTAATCGTTATTATTTGCAGGGATACTCAAGTAGCCGGCAATTACATATTTATTTTCTGATGTGAAAATAAAATCGTCGGCCCAATTTATTTCATCACTTCCAAATGCTTTATCCCAAACCAGATTGCCGTATTTGTTGGTTTTTACAAGGTATACGTCGGTGTTGCCGACAAAACCACTTTTGTTTCCAAGTATTAAGAAACCTGTGTCTGCATCCTGTATAATTTTTTCACCGTAATTATATCCTGTTAATCCATATGACCTGATGAATACCGAATCCTGTGAAATAGCATTTCCTGCAAAGAACAAACATAGGACACATATTGAAAATAAAAACTTCATCAGAAAAAATATTTTTTTAATGATACGTAAACTCCTTGAACGGTTTGAGAGTTCGCGTAAATAAGTCCATTTATATAATTCGAACCTAACTGCACAGAACAATTATTTTTGAATTGATGAACATATTCAATTCCTGTATTAATATTATGAGTAACATATGAACGATTCAGCGCATAACCTCCGTAGCTAAGGTTTAATGACAGCATATTATTTTTGTTGTAATAATATTGTGCTTTAGAAAGAAGGAATGGTTGGTAATGACAATAAAACTTTTTAGTTGCAGAAAGTTCCATGCTGAATTTATCGGAAAAATTATGGAGATATGAAATCCTTACCAAAGCAGGAAGCATCATATAATAGGATTCCTTTTCATTGTAATATAAAAATGAATTCTTGATGCTGTCCACATTTGCATTCTCAAAAATATTTTCTTCAATATTCAGAGGGTCGGTAATGGTAGCTCCTTCAAAATGAATCGTGGTATCATTGGCGAATTTCCGGGAATTTTTGTTCCAATGGATAAAACCGAGGTTGGAAATCTGAAAATTAAAACGGTCATTTTCTTTGGTTTGAAATGTGTAATAGAAATAGAGCGAAGTCCCCATGCCTTTTATATTCCAGTTGTTTGATGTGTCGCTTTGATAATATTCATATTCTGCTGAAAAATCAATATATTCAGCTTCAGGTGCAGTATAAAGGCTGCCTCGTTCAATATTCATAAAAATATTTTTGATCCCTTGATTTATACTGATGCCTACACCAAATTTATGATGAGTGCTGCCTTGACCGAATTTAGTTAATATGCCGAACATCAGTTGCTGATAACTTACCAGGTTTAACGATGATTGTGCAATGTCGGCCGTAGCGCCTTTAAATTGTTTGTTGCCACCAAAAAAAAGTCTTAATGCATCATCTGTCATATTTATATCTGCATGATAATGTTTTCCGAATGAAGCAAACACTCCAATATCAGATACTCCAACGAATGTATCGGGAAATGTGATACACGAAATGGTATTATCGAAATCAAAACCGGTAACATTATTTTTTTTAAGAGCGTTGTACATCCATTGTTTGGTAGTACTGTCAATATGGTCTTTCCATAGAAAAGTATTCATGAACTGGTTGCTGATGGAGGATGAAACAAAATCAATATTTGAATTTGCTTCTACACATGATTTATAATTTGATTGCGGAAATACATTGTTGTCAAACTGTGCATTAAGTTTGCACGTAGCAGTAACCAGTATTAATATGAATAAAATTTGTTTCAATTTTCGTTAACTGTCAGATTAAAATCACCTGTAAGAATCAAATCAATAACATAATCGCTGTATATTTTTATATAGCTTCCCTGTTGTGCTGTGTTGAATCGAACTACAATAATTATTTTATGGGTATTATATAAATGCTCAAGTTTATTGCCGCTTACAGGAACTTTAATATATGATTTCTTTTTCCCGATAGCTTTATTTTGCGCATCAAGGGGCGGTGAATATATTGTGTTATTCAATGTTATCAGCGAGTCAGTAATCATATTCTTTTCATCAAGTAAAAACAGTTGAGTCGTTGCATCGAAAGGAAAACCATTATTGGCAATAAGTGTAAGTATGCCACTGTTCACGGAATATCCTTCCGGTTCATTAAGACTAAAATCAATGGTATCGGTAAGTGTAAGATTTGTTGCAATGAGCGATAAAGGAATTTCAAGATCCAACGCTGCTTTAAAACCATAAGGGTTATAAATGAAATCATTTCCGCATGACACATTCCCAAGTGGATCCGTTGTAACATCCAATGAATATTCCAGTTTGTCAGGAAGGTTTTCAACAAGTTGCTTTATGTTGGAATTGTCGAGATTGAATTCGTAAACAGAAGAATTTGCAGGTGATGCAGGATTATATGTTTCCTGTGCACGGTTGATATTTATTACCGATTCAATTATCGGACTGTTTAGTGAAACGGTATTTCCAGTATGGCTGTTTATAGATTTTATTTCATGAATAATGGCGCTTGCATCAACTCCAAGTCCGTTAGTAATTGAAAGCGCCATGTGAATATCTTCCAGTGAAATCGTGCCTTCTGTAATTTTATTGAACAGGTCAAAGTTGGATGTTTGCTGTCCGCTTTTAATTAAATGTGTTCCGAAGAAACCTTTTGCATAACCAATAGTAAGTTCATCAAAATTAACAAGGATCTCGAAACCGTCATTTGGAGTGATTTCAACAGGATGACCATTAACATCAACACTTGCCTGTGTGATTGAAGTGAGCACATTATAACTTGTGCCATTCACACCGGTAAGGTCAATACTATAACCTGAAATATCTGTCTGCTTCGAAAAAATAACAGGTTCACTAAGGGATGCTGCAGGAACCATTTCGTTTATTTCAAAGGGAATCCCGTTTTTTGTAGCGCAGGGGATACGATACTTGTAAAGGATTTTTTCTTTAATGGTATTTTTAAATTTAAAGCTTATAAACCCTGATTTTACGATCAATTTAGTTACAACAGCTCCATTAAGGTCAAGATTTTTATTATCGGTAGTATTCAGTATTTGTTGTCCGGGTTGTGCTGTTACAGTAAATGGGATATGAAAAATAGTTTGTTTTATCGTGTCGGGAAAGTCTACCAGTGAATCAGTAGAAAAACTGTAAAGCGTATTGTTATATACTATTTTTAATGATGAATCTGCATTTACCTGTATTAGGGAATCCGCAAGAATATTGTTAACTGTTAATGATGAATTGAACAGAGGAGTGTCTGCATCAATATCCCAGCTCGCTTTGCCAATATTCTTCCGGCAGGAAAATAGTGATATGATACAGAAAATGAATAAGATTATTTTTATATAATTCTTCATTTGAAAGCAAAATGAAAGTTGTAAATATACGAAAATATCTATTGACGGTTTAATGAATTAATCCTCAAAGTAAATATTTATCAGTTGAAATATTTTTTAGTATTTTTGAAACACTTCAAAAAAATATTTGATTGATAAAATTGTAAGCGAATGCAAAATAAATCGAAACCAAAAGCAACAGCAAAAACTGTAAAAGCAAATAAGAAAAATTATACCTTTTTAATTATACTGGCACTGGTAATGCTGCTCATAACTGTTTTACGCTTACGTTTATTGAGTATTCCATTGGAGCGTGATGAAGGCGAATATGCATATATAGGGCAGTTGATTCTTCAGGGAATCCCTCCTTACGAGATAGCTTACAACATGAAGTTCCCCGGAACATATTATATGTATGCATTTTTTATGTCGATTTTCGGACAGACAATAAAAGGTGTTCATGCAGGATTATTGATTATGAATCTGACTTCAATATTTTTGATTTTCTTTTTAGTGAAGAAACTTATAAATGAATATGCGGCTCTTGTCTCTGCAACAGCATTTGCATTTTTATCATTAGGGATGAATATTTTAGGGTTTGCCGGACATGCTACGCATTTTGTAATTGTACCTGCACTTGCAGGAACATTGTTTCTTTATAAAGCACTTAAAGAAAATAAAATGATTCATTATTTTTTATCGGGAATATTCCTGAGTCTTGCGCCAATAATGAAACAACAGGGTATTTTATTTTGCGTTTTCGGCGCACTTATAATGCTCATTAATTTTTATATTCAGCGAAAAGATGCAATACTCATTAATGTTAAAAGATTTTTAATTTTCGCATTAGGTGGAATTATTCCGGTTGTATTGACTTTTATAGTTTTAAAGATGTACGGAGTGTTTGATAAATTCTGGTTCTGGACAATTGTATATGCTCAATCATACGAAACGGCTGTGAAATTTAATGATGCTATGATTTTATTCAATTATAGTTTTTTCCCACTGGCAGGTGATTTTTATTTTATATGGATAATTTCCGGGCTGGGTTTAATTACAATGTTTTTTCATCCATTGCTTAAGAAGAATTTTAAACTCACGTTTATTATTTTGTTCCTTATTTTTTCGTGTTTAAGTGTATGTCCTGGATTTTATTATCGTCAGCATTACTTTATAACAGTGTTACCGGCAATTTCAATATTGTTCGGAATTTTTATAAGTTATTTATATGAGTTGTCTTTGAAAGATAAAAAATACAATGCATTAAAAATAGTAAGTTTTATTTTGTTTGTGCTTCCCTTTATCGTTGGGATAAGTTCGCAAAAAAATTATTTATTTAAAATGAAACCGAATGCAATTTGTGATAGCATATATGGTTCTAATCCATTCACGCAATCGTTAACCATTGCAAAATATATAAAAGCAAATTCCGATGATTCGGATAAAGTAGCTGTGTTAGGCTCCGAGCCGCAAATTTGTTTTTATGCAAACCGACATTCCGCAACGGGTTATATTTATACTTATGGATTGATGGAAGTTCATGAAAACAGTTTAAAGATGCAGAAAGAAATGATTAACGAGATTGAGAAAGCAAAACCGAAATTTTTTGTTGTTGTCAATGTGCCTACATCATGGCTGGTACAGCCGGGTTCGGAAAAATTTATTTTTAACTGGATTGATCCTTATCTGCAAAAAAATAAATATATGATTGCCGGTATTGCCGATATTTATTCCAATGCAACTGTTTATAAATGGAACGAAGAAGCATATAGTTATAAACCGGGTTCTGAATCATATATTTTAATATTTAAAAAATCAGAAGAAAATAAAACAAAATGATTTGGAATAATTTTAATATTGAATATATCGATTACAAAAAGAAAACTATACCTTACATTTATTAAAACCGGATGAGATGTTTTATTGACAAGCAAGGATTCTTTAACAATATTCTTTTTCCCGAGAAACGCATCACTTCTTTTATTTTCTCACGTTTCTTTTCTGAATAGCAATTTGCTTTACATTTTTTACATGAAGGTTTATAATCACCGAAAGCGCAAAAATCAAGACGTTTGTTGGCGTAGGTTAGTAAATCTATGCACATATCACATAATGCAGGAGTGCCATGATTTTTTTTGCAATAAATTTCTATCATGGCTTTTATTGTTCGTTTTTCAATTTCAATACTCATGCAATTTCTTTGATCATTGTTAAAAGCATTTTGAATTTTTCCACAGCATTCACCGCATGAGGAACATTTGCAGGCATTATAATGCTTTTGCCTTTTTCAAGGAAAAACGATTTTCCATTAATTATTATTTCACCTTTCCCTTCTATAATCTGCACCATTGCATCGAAAGGAGCGGTGTGCTCGCTAAGTTTCTGGTCTTTGTCAAAGGCAAATAGAGTTACATTGCCTGCTTTCTTTTCCAGTACTCTTTTACTTACAATACCATTGGCAGAATATTCTACTAATTCAGTAAAATCAAGTATTGTAGCTTCTTCAAAAATATTTGTTTCCATTTTTTTAATTTTTATTTAACGCTAAGACGCAAAAGTAATAAATCATTTTTTTTTGCGTCTCAGCGTCTTTGCGTGATTTTTTAACTCAAAAATATTTTTAAATCATCTTCAACACTAGTTATCGGGGCTATTCCAAATGTTTCAACAATGATTTTTGCAACATTTGGTGACAGAAAACCCGGTAATGTTGGACCAAGGTGAATGTTCTTAACTCCTAAGTATAACAATGCTAACAATACAATTACGGCTTTCTGTTCATACCATGCAATGTTATATGCAATTGGCAAATCATTGATATCATTCAGTTGGAAAACTTCTTTCAGCTTCATCGCAATAACAGCAAGTGAATATGAATCGTTACACTGACCGGCATCTAACACTCTTGGAATTCCGTCAATGTCCCCCAAAGGTAATTTATTATAACGATATTTTGCACAGCCTGCTGTGAGAATTACAGTATCTTTTGGAAGTGCTTCAGCAAACTTTGTATAATAATCGCGGTCTTTCATTCTTCCATCACAACCTGCCATTACAAAGAATTTTTTTATAGCGCCCGATTTTACAGCTTCTACAACCTTATCGGCAAGAGCAAAAACCTGTGCGTGTGCGAAACCACCTATGATTTCACCTTTTTCAATTTCCTGTGGCGGGTTACATTTTTTTGCCAGTTCAATAATTTCTGAAAAATCTTTTTGTCCGTCTTTTGTTCTTTCCGGAATATGTTTTATTCCTTCAAAACCAACAGCACCTGTTGTAAATACCTTATCCTTGTAACCTGCATTTATATGAGGAGGAACCAAGCAATTGGTTGTAAAAAGAATTGGACCGTTGAAGGTTTCAAATTCTTCGCGTTGCTTCCACCATGCATTTCCGTAGTTGCCTACAAAATGTTCGTACTTTTTGAAAGCTGGGTAGTAGTGAGCCGGTAACATTTCACTGTGAGAATAAACATCAACACCTGTACCTTCCGTTTGCTTTAAAAGTTCTTCCATGTCTTTTAGGTCGTGTCCGGAAATTAGTATTGCCGGTTTATTACGAACACCTATATTTACTTTTGTCAGTTCCGGGTTTCCATAAGCAGAAGTGTTAGCCTTATCAAGAAGCGCCATAACTTTTACACCATTAGCGCCGGTTTCCATTACTAATTTTATTAAATCATCTTTGGTTAAAGAATCATTGGTTGTAGCAACCAGTCCGCGTTGCATGAATTCCCAGATACTTTTATCTTCATGTCCCAAATTAAATGCATGTTCTGCATATGCTGCTATTCCTTTAATACCAAACAACACAAGATGTTTTAGCGAACGAATATCTTCATTGGCGATAGATAAAGTGCCTACTGTTTTTGCTTTTTCTTCAAATACTTTTTCATCATCAGAATACCATGTAGCCGATTCGTGTAATGGACCTTCAATTTTTCCGCCTGCTTTTTGTAAATCATTTTTAATTTCTTCTCTTAACTTTAACCCTTTATGAACTTTTTCAATAAAAACCTTTTTATCGAAGTTGGCATTGGTAATTGTTGCAAACAGGCTGTCGAAAATGAATTTATTCACTTCTTCATTTTCTATCCCTTTTTTTCTTGCTTCAGCACTGTATATCGAAATTCCTTTCAATACGAATATCAGAAGGTCTTGCATGTTAGCAACGTCATCGTTTTTCCCGCAAACACCTTTAATGGTACAACCAACTCCCTTGGCTGTTTCCTGGCACTGATAACAAAACATACTCATATTATTTTCTCCTTTTTTTAGTAAAAATATTTAAAAATTTTTTCTTTTGAATTATAAATTATCACAATTAATCTGAATTTAATCTTAATTTAATGTTATACCCACATTTCTTTATCTACTTCACCTTTAATATTAACAATTATTAGTTTTATGGGTACTTTACGTGATGCTTTTTCAACTGCCATTTGTGCTATTTTCAGTAATCCCCCACAGCAGGGTACTTCCATTATTGCTACAGTTAAAGTATTAATTTTTGCATCATCTATCATTGCTTTTATTTTTTCAATATACTCTTCTGTATCTGAATCAAGTTTAGGGCAGGCAATAGCTATAGCTTTCCCTTTCATCAGTTCATTATGAAAACCTCCCATCGCAAAAGCAGTACAATCGGCTGCTAATAGCACATCCGCATATTTAAAATATGTTGCATTAGGACTAATGAGGTGCATCTGTACAGGCCATTGCCTGAGTTGTGATTGAATTTTTTCATCGAACGAATTTGTTTCTTTTTGATTTTCTTCACGCATGTCGACTTCCTTTGCTCCCGGACAACCGCAATGCGACGAATGTTTTTCCATGTTATTCATATTTAATGTTATTTTAATATTTTTTTCTTTGAGATAATTTATAGCCTGATTGTAGTATTCTGTTTCATTGTGTTCTTTTAAATGACTGAGGTGCGCAATAATTGTATTTTCTCCTTGTTTTGAAATAATATCCATTACTTTTTTCTCATTGTAAGGTTCTGCTTCTCTCTCTTCAATAGTAATAGCACCTTCAGGACAATGACCAAGGCATGCACCTAAGCCATCACAAAACAAATCACTAATCAGTCGTGCTTTTCCATCAATAATTTGTAATGCACCTTCCTGGCAGTTTGGAATACATAACCCACAGCCATTACATAAATCTTCGTTTATATGTACAATTTTTCGTTTCATGATCATATGTTTAAAGGTGCAACATTTAATAAAAAAGTTTTTTGTAAGTAATTTTTAAACTCTTTGGAAAGCTTTTCGGGAACCCCACCGAAAATACATTTTTTAAAAATACATTTTCCTTTTTGTGATGTACAATTACATTCAACAACACGTCCTTCAATTAATTCATAAATTTCCAGTAAGTTTATTTTTTTACTGTCTCCATTAATAACAAAACCTCCTTTTGGTCCCCGGGCTGATTTTATATAATTATTTTTTACTAAAATTTGCATTATCTTGTAAAGGTGGTTTTTGGAAAAACCCGTCATTTCGGCTATTTGTGAAATATTAATTTGATTTTTCGAGCTGGCAATTATAGAAAGGCTGTGAATTGCAATTGAAGCAGCATCAGAAATATGTATTATTTTACTCATATATGTAAATAGGTATTATAATACGCAAATATATAAATAATATTTCTAATGTCAAGTGTTTTTTTATTTATTTTTTTTAGTTTATGATATAAGATAATGATATTTAATTATTTAATATGTCGTAATTTTAAATATAAATTCCGTTGTCTTGCTAATTATTACCGTAAACTTTGTAAGAACGACCTTTAACTTATACATTATGGATTTATGAATTGTTTTATCATAATATTGTAAATATATAATTGATTTTCCTTTTTGAATAGCCTAAGTTAAAAAAAATAAATAATTATTATTCATTATCTTTGTAATAAATCAAATGTTATGAAAAAAACCTACACTATTCTTTTACTGATTATATTTGCATTACAGCTTAATGCAAAAAACATACAGGCATATTTATCGTATGCTACTTTTCATTCCCCTACAGATGGTTCCTATATTGAAACTTATTTATCTGTTCTGGGTAGTACTGTAAAATTCATTCAAAATACAAACGGAAAATTTCAGGCAACAGTACAGATTTCAATGGTATTCAGGCAAAATGATGTATTAAAAGATTTTAAAAAAACTGATTTGCTCAGCCCTGAAATAGATGATACTTCAAAAGTTGATTTTACTTTTATGGACCAGCAACGATTCCCGCTTCCAGATGGTGACTACGAAGTAGAGATTCAGATTCTTGATAAAAATAAAGCAAATGCAAGGCCTTATTCAACAACAGAATCTTTGTCGATAAGTTATCCTCGTGCAAAAATTAATGTTTCAGGAATTGAATTGGTTGAATCATATAAAGCTGCTGCTGAAACCAAGAGCATCCTTACGAAAAACGGTTATGATTTAATTCCTTTTACAATAAATTATTATCCGAAATTGATTAACAAAATAACATTTTATGCCGAAGTTTATAACACGGATACCATTTTAAAAGCAGATGAAAAATTCCTTGTATATTATTATATTGAGGCATATGAAACCGGAAAAACAATTTCGGATTATTATAAATTTAAAAAAGAAAGTCCTAAAAATGTTATTGTAGTTTTTAATGAATTCGATATTTTAAATCTCCCAACAGGAAATTACAATCTTGTAATTGAAGTAAAAGATAAGGATAACAAAAGCCTTGCTTCGAATAAAATGTTCTTCCAGCGAAATAATCCAGATGCTCAGTTGAAACTACAGGACCTGGCTGCTGTTGACATTACCAATACATTTGTGGATAATATTACAAATATTGATACACTTAAAGATTATATCAAATCAACTTATCCTATTTCAACACAAATTGAAAAAACATTTGCCGAAAATAATATTAAGCTATCGGATACTAAAACATTAAAGCAGTACTTCCTTAATTTCTGGATAAACAGGAATGCCATTGATCCTGAAAAAGCATGGAAAGAATATTTAGCAGAAGTGAAAAAGGTAAATAAAAGTTATAGTACTTTTATAAAAAGAGGTTATGAAACCGATCGCGGACGTGTTTATCTGCAATATGGAGCGCCAAATAATATCACATCGGTTTCTTCCGATCCCAGTGCATATCCTTATGAAATATGGCATTATTATTCTCTTGCCAACCAAAAAGACAGAAAGTTCGTATTTTATTTACCCGACCTTGTAACCAATGATTATGAGCTTATTCATTCAAATGCAAATGGCGAATATTATAATCCTTCATGGCAAATGCAGCTAAATAAAAGGGACACACCAACACATGATCCTGATAAAACAAAGGGTTATGATTACTTTGGTGGAAAAGCAGATGATTACTATAATCATCCTCATTGATTCATATTGCTTTCTGTCTTTAAAAGAAAGTTGCGGATCTGCTTATTGTAAGCATTTTTCTTTGTCGTATTTTTTTTGTTGACAAGAAAAGATGCATGTCGTGCACCTCCAAAATAAAACATATCGGAGATGACCAATCCTGTAGTAAGTCCTGATATATAAAACCCGCTTTCAATACTCAGGACTGTGAACATGGCAGAGCTGCTAAAAAATATCAAACTTGATAATCCTTTGAAAACATGTCCTGACGCTATTTGTCCGCTTCCGGGAATAATATATGAAATGAATTTTGCGGTGTTAGGGTTTCGCAACTTAGGTTTTTTTAATAATGATTTTAATTCAGAAGAATCTATTTTTATATTATTGGTTGATAAATAAAGATAAATTAAAGAATCAGCTTCATTCCATTTTTGTAATTCGTTTTTTGTAAGTATTTCGAGGAACAGGCATTCTGCTTTAAGTGAGGAGTCGGGAGTATAATAGTTTATTTCGGCGAGATAATTTTCAGCATCAGTATAGTTGTCTGATAAAAATGAATTGATGGCCTTTTCATATCGTACAGAAAACTGAACAGAATCGGGAAGTCTACCAATATCAATCCGGTTTAATGTTGCTGTTGCTTTATCAAACCTGGAAAGGCTTTTATAACAATATGATTTTTTTAAAAGTGCGATTGATCTCTCTTCAGAATTTTCTGAAAAGAAAAATATTTTTTCGTATTCCATTGCAGCAATAGCGTAATTACCGGCATTAAAAATGCTGTCGGCATACGCTATACCTAAAGGTATTTCAGTTTTTGCCTGAAATCCTTTGCAAAGGAATACGCATATTAAGCAATATCTGATTATCAATTTCATTATTAAATTCTGTTCTTTTAACCGAAACACTTAAAACACTTCCCCAAATATTTCCTATATAAAAAATTGAGAATAATCCTGCCGAAAAAATAAAGCGGGCGCTTTTTATATCCGTTTTCCGATACGCTTCGTATGCCTGAATTCCTAATAAAGTAACAGGAATCATACTTGAGAGTCCCTGGTAAGGTTTGCCGGCGTATATTTTTCCTAACCCGGGAATAACTGCAGACATGCAGCCTGCAAGCAATCCGGATTTTTTCTTTCTATTCTTAAAATCATTCGAAAGTTATATTAAATTTTTTTCCTGTTGAAGGAGGTTTTTATCGTTGTAAGTGAAATTTTCAGAAACTGATGAAAACCCTGAAGTGTCGCGTGATAGGAGCATGGCTCCTGATCTTTCTAAATTAATGAATTCGCTGCTGAAGTTTTCGGAAGGGGGAATTGATGAAAATAATTTTACGCATTCATCGTACCTGTGAACTTCTGCAAGACAAAATGCGGCATACAACATTGCATTGTTATAACATGCTGAGCTGTTATCAATAAGTTTAAAATAAAAAAATGCCGTATCGAAATTTTCTGTTTTATAATACACTTGTCCAACAATGTATTGAATTGAATCTTTCTGCGCTTTTGATAAAGTAGTGTCGTTTAATTTTATTTTTAAAAATGTTTTTATATCATCCCAAAGTTGCATTTTAACAAGATAATTGGAGAAAATAATTTGTTCTTGAAACGATATTCTTTTCTGTGCATTTAATATTAAATGGAACGAAATAAAAAATAAAAAAATAAAAATAAATCGTTTCATTTTTTTCGGAAGTGATAGTTTGCTGGCTCATCAATGGCGTATCCTTCGGAATCGAAATGGTCGATGTGAATATCTTGAATTGCTGAAATATTGCAACGCATAATCCTGTCTGCTGAAAGAAATATGCCTTTAACGAGACCGAATTCCTTTATTGCCGTTTTACTGAAATTCGAACAGGTACGCTCATAAAGACAAAGCCTTGAGAATTGCGGCGAAATAACATGCTGGTATAAAAACATCATTGCAGTAGCACTTAAACTGAAAGGATTATATCTCGATATGAAATTTTTATGTTTAAATTTAAGAGTTTCTGTATTGTTAACAAAACTATTTCTGTAATAATCATCAGATGAATCAGAGGTGTTATACTTATTTTTTATTAAAGTTATATCATATTGTATATTTTGTGAGTAACATTTATTTCCAAAAGTGAAAATAAAAACTAAAAAAAGAAGTTTTGAAAAAATGTTTATAAGTGTCATCATGATAATACAAATTTATAATGAACTTTTTATTAAGCAAAAAAATGTTTTAATTTGCATTTTAGAAATTACCGAATGCCACAATTAAAAGTTGCTATTGTAATATTAAACTGGAATGGGAAACATTTTCTTGAAAAGTTTCTTCCATTTCTTATTAAATATAATACTCCCAATTCTGAAATAATTATTGCCGATAATGCTTCACATGATGATTCGGTAAGTTATTTAGAAGAAAATTATCCCACGATCCGTATTATAAAAAATAATAAGAATTATGGGTTTGCTAAAGGATATAATGATGCCCTTAAACAAATTGATGCGGAATATTATGTTTTATTGAATTCTGATATAGAAGTTACCGAGAAGTGGATTGAGCCTGTGATTGAGTTAATGGATTCCGATAAAACGATAGGAGCCTGCCAGCCTAAACTTCTTTCATATGAAAATAAGGATGAATTTGAATATGCAGGTGCTGCCGGCGGCTTTATTGATAAATTAGGTTACCCGTTTTGCCGCGGACGAATTTTTCAAAACCTGGAAAAAGACGAACATCAATATGATGATATTTCTGAGATATTCTGGGCTACGGGTGCATGTATGTTTGTAAGAGCATCGGTCTTCAATAAGGTGGGTGGACTGGATGATGATTTTTTTGCACACATGGAAGAAATTGATTTTTGCTGGCGACTGAAAAATAATGGATACAGGGTGATGTATTGTCCTGCATCAGTAATATACCATATTGGCGGCGGAACTTTACCGAAGAAAAATCCTAAAAAAACTTTTTTAAATTTCAGGAATAATTTTATTCTGCTTTACAAGAATCTTCCACGAGAAAGAATATTCCCTGTAATATTTGTAAGACTATTCCTAGATACAGCAGCAGCTTTCAAATTTTTATCGGAAGGGCATGTTAAGGATTTCTTTGCTGTTATTCATGCACATTTCGCATTTTACTCTGCAATAGGAAAACATGTCAGGAAAAGAAAAACATTGAAGCATATTGATGTTTCTTGCGTGTACAGAAAATCGATCGTATTTGAGCATTACGTAAAGAAGAAAAAATCTTTTAAGCAACTGGATTCCGATTGGTTTTCTATTTAAACTACTGTAAAGTGCGGCGGAGTCTTTTATAGTCATTCATAGCCATTAATTGTCATTCGTAGTCATTAATTGTTATTATTCGCTTGCAGCGAAGTCATTAGTTCCTAAAATATTTGCAAATTACATATTGCTGACTGAAGACAGTTGATCGTTGACGGAATTTTTTAATTTATAATTATCCGTACAAATCCGTAACATCCGTGTTTGTCCGCGTCCCATAATAAAGATAATATTTCCTAAATAAACGAATTTAATTTTTTTGCCACGAAGGTTCAAAGAAACTAAGTTTTACTAAGAATTTTCAATGTTCATATTTGATTGTTCGATTGTTCAACTGTTAAATTGTTTAACTGTTCAATGGTTATTTCTTATTGAACGATTCAATTGCCAGTCGGTATGAATCAAGGCCAAAGCCGGAAATGCTTCCTTTGCATTTTGGCGCTATGAGCGAAACATGGCGATATTCTTCGCGGGCAAAAATATTTGAAATGTGAACTTCAATAACCGGAGCTTTTATCGCAGCAATAGCATCGGCAATAGCAATGGATGTATGTGTATATCCACCGGCATTTAAAATTATTCCATTGTAAGTGAAACCGGTTTCATGGATCTTATTGATGATTTCTCCTTCCACATTGCTTTGATAATATTCCAATTCAATTTCAGGAAAAATATTTTTAAGCATAATAAAATATTCATCAAATGAAATTTCACCGTAAACCTGTTTTTCGCGTGTTCCGAGAAGGTTTAGATTGGGTCCGTTGATAATTATAAGTTTCACAAATATAATTTTTGCAAATATAGAAAATTCAAAAGTGTTATGATAAAAATATTAAAAAGCTTTTTATATCCAATAAATAAAATAATTTTGCGGTATAATTGAGAGGGGGGTGCCCAACAATTTTTTTTAATTGAAAAACGGGCTGAGATCATACCCATTGAACCTGCCCCGGGTAATGCCGGCGAAGGGAATATGGTTAAATAAATTTATGGAAAGCAAACCCTCAGGCTTTCCTGATGTTTAACCGAAAATTAATAAAATGAAAAAGAAATTTGCTGTGCTGGCATTTTGCATTGCCCTTTATTTGCCTATGATTGCACAGGTTACTATTAAGGGTGTTGTGAGCGATGCTGAAAGTAAAAGTATACTGACAGGAGCTACCGTTAAAATTGGAAACAGTTTCAATACAGGCAATTCGTTGGATGACGGTAGTTACATTTTTAAAAATGTAAAAAAAGGAAATCAAAAAATTGAAGTTTCATATGTTGGTTATGAAACATGGTCTCAGTGTTATTACATTACAAGAGACACGGTCATCAATGTGTTGATGAAGAAGAAAACTTTTCTTGCAGATGAACTTGTGATTAAGGCTATCCGTGCCGATGAAAATGCACCGGTAACTTCAACAAAGCTGGAAAAAAATGAAATAGAGAACCGTAACATGGGTCAGGATATTACCTATATGATGAGCATGACACCATCAGTTGTGGTAACTTCAGATGCAGGTACGGGAGTAGGATATACAGGTATCCGTATTCGTGGAACCGATCCTACACGTATCAATGTTACGATTAATGGCATTCCTACCAATGATGCCGAATCACAAGGAACATACTGGGTTGATTTTCCTGATATCGTTTCGTCGGTTGATAATATGCAGATTCAGCGTGGTGTTGGTTCTTCAACCAATGGTGCAGGTGCTTTTGGAGCAAGTCTGAATATCCAGACAAGCAAACTGAATGAAAACCCTTATGCAACTATAAGTTCTTCACTGGGTTCATTCAATACATATAAAAATACTTTTTCGGCAGGCAGTGGTTTGATAAATAAATGCTGGGCTTTTGATGCCCGCTTATCAAAATTATATTCCGATGGTTTCATCGACAGGGCTTTTTCCGATTTGAAATCATTTTATGTTTCGGGTGGATATTATGGTAAAAAAAGTATTTTAAAATTGATCGTATTTTCCGGTAAGGAACGTACCTATCAAGCCTGGTATGGTGTTCCTGAAGCGAGGCTGAAGAATGATTACGAAGGAATGCAGCAGATGCTTGATAACTGGTATATCACACAAGCGGAATATGATGCTATGATTAATTCAGATAGTCGCACGTACAATTATTATACATACAGCAATCAAACGGACAATTATCAGCAGGATAATTATCAGCTGCATTATTCTTACGAGATCAACAAAAACTGGAATGCCAATGCAGCACTGCATTTAACAAAGGGTGCCGGTTATTATGAGGAATTTAAAAACGATGATGCCCTGAATAAATATGGTTTGGATTCTGTTATCATTGGTCAGGATACTATTACTTCAACCGACCTGGTTCGTCAGCGCTGGCTCGATAATGATTTTTATGGTGTTACGTATTCACTGAATTATGACAGCAGGAAAAAGTTTTTATTTACTATTGGCGGAGCGGCAAATAAATATGATGGCGAACATTATGGAATGGTTACATGGGCGCAGTATGCAAGCAATGGTCTTCCCGATAAAAAGTATTATAGTGATAATGCTATAAAAAATGATGTGGATATTTTCGGTAAACTGAATTATCATATAAATAAAAAATTAAACTTTTATGCCGATCTTCAGTACCGCACTATTTATTATTCTTTCTTTGGTTATGATGATGACCTGCAGAATGTACAACAAGCGGTTAACCTGAACTTCTTTAACCCGAAAGTTGGAATAGTTTATAAAATCAGTCCTTCTAACGATTTTTATATTTCAAACGGGATAGGAAATAAAGAACCCTGTCGTGATGATTATGTGCAGTCAACACCTGCAAACCGTCCTAAACCGGAGCATTTGCAAAACCTGGAAACAGGAATTAGTCATACATCCCGGAACTGGAAAGTTGCAGCTAACTATTATTACATGTATTACACCAATCAGCTTGTGTTAACCGGTCAGATAAACGATGTGGGCGAATATAACCGTACCAATATTGATAAAAGCTACCGTACAGGTGTTGAAATTGAAGCGGGAATAAAGCCGGTTAAAAAACTTAATATTGAAGCGAACGCCACTTTTAGTAAAAACATCATTCTTGATTTTACCGAATACGTTGATAACTGGGACGACTGGTCGCAAGTGAATACAAATTATTCGGAAACCGATATTGCATTTTCACCCCGGGTAATTGCCGGAAGCCAGGTAGAATATGAGTTTTATAAAAATGCATTCATCACACTCTTGTCAAAATATGTTGGCAGGCAATATTTAGATAATACTTCAAACCCTGACAGGGCAATCGATTCGTATTTTGTAAACGATATAGGGTTGGCATATTCCATTTATCCGAAATTCATGAAAGAAATAAAATTCACATTGCTGGTGAATAATGTTTTATCGGAAGAATATGAATCGAATGGTTGGACTTATCCATATTATGCCAAAGGCAAGTTGATTAAAAATAATTATTATTATCCGCAGGCAGGACGAAATTATTTGGCCGGAATAACAATGAAGTTTTAATAACTGATGTTATACAGGATTCAAAATAAAATTTAAAAAAAACTATAATTAATAAGGATTTTAAGAGTATATGCCGCCTGCCTTGCCGACGAGGCAGATAAACACAACCCAAATAGCTGAGCGTGTTTGAATGCTATATAGTATTGAAAGTGTAGTACCTACGGTACAATAAGAAGTGTGTTGTACTTTTTTTACCAAGCTGTTGTCCCTAAAGGGACATATAATACCAATTGTTAATTTAAAATAGTCCAAAGAATATTTTAAATTTTACAATGGTTATGCCGATGACATAGATGTTATAGTACAATTTATTGGACTATTACATATATACAATCGGTATAATAATATAATGTTGTTTCAATCGATACAAATTATAATTTTGCGTAAAATCAGTTAATAAAAAAAGCACTCAATTGAGTGCTTTTTTTTATCCTTAAACCAATAAATTCTTAATAAACTCTTTTTATAACAAGAGTTCTTTTGCAGAAAAATAGCTATTCAAGATTAGATTGATTTACAAAAGAAATAAGGTCGAAAGTAAAATTCAAATTTTGTTTTTCAAATAATGTTTTTTTAATGATGAATGAAGTAAATTGGTATATGACTTGTAAAATCAATAAGAAGCCGACAATTCATTTCCGAAAAACAAGTCCTTTATTTTATCAATGAACAGCCAAAAACATTCAATATTTTGCTTCGATGAGAAGTTTATGATATTGAACTGAGTTTTCTTTTAAATGGTTGATTATATTTTGAAACCCCTTATTCTGTGTTGTAACTTTATAGCAGTTATACTCGTTCTTATCAGGTTTGTAAAGGCAAAAGTGTTTAGAACGAGTTATACCGTACAGAAAACAAAAAATATTTTTGCAAAAATCTTTTCTGTCGGTATAAATGAAAATTCAACGTTTCGTAAGGTTATGGAAACTAAAATATACGCAACTTTATTTCTTCTTTTTCTATATAATTTTTCATTTGCACAAAATGATAAAAGAAGCTATACGGCAAGCAGGACAACTATTACTCCTAAAATTGACGGTGTCCTGAATGATGATGCATGGAATACTATTCCTGTTGCAACAGGAATGTTGCAGTTACGTCCTACACAAGGCAAAGCTGCCACACATGAAATTGATCTGAAACTTATTTATGATGATGATGCGGTGTATGTTTCCGCTATGCTTTATGATTCGGCGCCCGACAGCATTATGCATGCATTAGGTTCGCGTGATGGTGAATCGATACTTGCTGATGCTTTTTATATTGGCTTTGATACCTATAATCGTCTTGATGCATATGTGTTTGGGATAACTGCTTCAGGAGTACAAATGGAAACAAAAGATTCCGATCCTACATACGATGCTGTTTGGGAAAGCGCTGTTAAGATTAATGATAAAGGATGGACGGTTGAAATGAGAATACCTTACTCTGCAATACGTTTTCCTTCAACTGCCGAGCAGGAGTGGGGCTTCCAGTTTACACGTGAAATTAAACGTTCGGGTGAATATGTGCAGTGGGCATTAACACCGCCTACGCTTTCAAACTCGCGCCTGGCATGGGGAACACTTAAAGGTATTTCAAATATTAAAGCTCCATTACGTTTGTCGCTTACACCTTTTGTTACTGCATTTGCTGAAAATGCCCCGGCATATACCACAGGCGAATCGGTGGTTTATGATAAATCAACTTCATATAATGTGGGTGCTGATCTAAAATACGGGCTTAATGAAAAGTTTACATTAGACCTTACGCTGCTCCCTGATTTCAGCCAGGTGCAGTCGGATAATAAAGTGAAGAGTCTTAGTTATTCTGAAGTAACGTATAATGAGAACAGGCCCTTTTTCAAAGAAGGAACAGAATTGTTCACGAAAGATAACCTGTTTTATTCACGACGAATAGGAAAGATACCTTTTGGATATTATTATGTTCCTTATATGCTGGGTGAAGGTGAAACGATCAGAGAAAACCCTTCGAAGACAAGGCTTCTGAATGCTGTAAAATTTTCGGGAAGGAATAATAAAGGACTTGGCATTGGTTTGTTCAATGCAATTACCGATAATGCTTACGCTGTGGTTGAAGACTCGCTGGGTAATTCAAGGAAGATACTAACGGAGCCTTTGACAAACTATAATGCTGTTGTATTCGACCAGAAATTTAAGAACACATCTTCAGTTTACCTTGTAAATACAAATACTACAAGGAATAACAAAAATTATTATAATGCCAATGTTACCGATGCAGGCTTTTCCATAAAGAATAAAAAGGCAACAATTTCTTTTGATGGTTTTGGAACCGTTAGTCAGAAACTTCAGAAATTCGATTCCTTGAAAGATAATGCAGACGACAGGGGATACCAGTATTTCCTGGGTTGCCAGAAGATATCAGGAAACCTGCAATATGGTTATTCTCATATGTTCATTAGTAAATCGTACGATTCGCGCGATATGGGTTATTATATCATAGGGAATAAAATGCGTGAACGAGTTTATGTTTCGTACAATACGTTTAAGCCTAATAAATATTTCCGTGAGTCGTATAATTCGGCATCATTTGATTATGGGATAAATCCTGAAACTAAAAAGAAGTATGTAAGCCAGGGTGAAATAAGTTTTTATTTTGTAATGAATAATTATGCGAATTTAAGTTTTAGTGCAATGGCAACACCTTTTGTTACGTATGATTACAACGAGCCAAGAGTTGAAGGAAGATATTCGCGTAACCCGCGCTATTATTATACAAGCGCAGGCTATTCATCAAATCCGCGCAAAGCAATCATTTACGGTTTGAATTTGCAGTTTGGCGATTTCCTTGAACGCTATGAAGGAAAAGGATACATGTTTAATCCTAACTTGACGTATCGTATAAATGATAAACTACAGGTTGGCTACAGTTTTACCTATAATGTTGATTCGTATAATATAGGATTTGCGGACATTACAGATGATAACACCATTATTTACGGTGGCCGTAAACTGATAACTTATGAAAATGATTTTGGTTTGCAATACATGTTTAAGAATGATATGTCGCTAAGCCTGTCGACGCGCCATTACTGGAATACCGGCGAATATCTTAAATATTACACATTGCTTGATAATGGCGAAGTTGAGGATAACACAACTTATGATAAGAATAATAATTTCAGTTATAATGTTTTTAATGTCGACCTTGTGTATTCGTGGCAGTTCGCGCCCGGCAGCACGTTGTCGCTTGCTTATAAAAATGCAATTGAAACCGAAGAAGGTGTTTTGGTGCGGAGTTATTTTGATGATATCAATAAAACCATTGAAGCTCCACAGACCAACAGTATTTCGTTAAAAGTGTTGTATTACCTCGATCATCATTCGGTGAAGAAAATGCTGAAGAAAAGGAAAGAGTAAAATAGCCCCTATTCCCAACCCCTTAATATTTCTGCTGCGGTGGATTGATGAGAGCAAATAGCAAATAGAAGTCTATGGTTGTAGGTTTGGGCAACTGGTTTGGTTGAAAGTAAAATGTTATATGTTTTTTTTACCAATGACGATTCACCATTCCTGTTTTCAGCGTTAAGGCACCCTAAAATATTTATTGATTATTTGGTATAGT
>DAOQAK010000037.1 GCA_035353855.1 Bacteroidales bacterium
AAATGCAAGAAAAAATGGCAAAAGCACAAAAAAGCCGTGCATCAAAACATCCATATGTAAGTCCAACACAGATGACAATCGAAGGCTTCGAGAGTCCATTTTTGCAATCATTGGATATGCGTAATCGATGGGTCATATTGGCACATCAAATACCATGGGATTTGTTAGTGAGCACATACCAAGCTCAAATGAACAATAGTCAGACAGGTGCTGACGGTATCAATCCGCGAGTAGCGATTGGCGCAATGATCCTGAAACATATGTGTAATATGAGCGATAGGGAAACCGTGTTGCAAATACAAGAGAACATGTATATGCAATACTTCATAGGTTACAGCAGTTTCAGTACAGAAGAACCTTTCGATCCCTCATTGTTTGTTGAATTCAGAAAGCGCATGGGCATTGAACAAATAAATTCAATCAACGAGAAAATACTCGGTTTATCAAAAAGTGATTCATCGAAAGATACGGATAACACTAATGATCCCGAACATTATGATTGTGATAACACAAAAGATGAAGAACCATTGCATCATGAAACATCGATAACAGAAAAAGCAATAACACACAAAGGCAAACTGATAACAGATGCCACGGCATGCCCGCAAAACATAGCATATCCAACAGATTTAAATTTATTAAATGATGCCAGAGAAAAATCAGAAGAGTTAATAGATGAATTGTATTCACAAAAACTTCATGAAAAGAAGCCCCGAACATACAGAAAAATTGCACGAAAGAATTATCTGAGAACCGCACAGAAAAAGGTTAAATCAAAAAGAGAAATACACAATGCCATAAAAAAACAATTGAGTTATTTGAGAAGAAACCTGAAAAGCATAAACAAACTTTTAGACGCATACACTGAAATACCGTTGGATCCAAGACAACACAAATACCTTTTTGTAATCAACACGCTGTATGAACAGCAACAAAAGATGTTTGAAGAAAAGACACACAGCATAGAACATCGCATTGTAAGCATACATCAGCCACATGTTCGTCCAATAGTGCGAGGCAAAACGAATGCAAATGTTGAATTTGGAGCAAAAATAAATGTATCGCTCATGAATGGCTTTGCTTTTCTGGATGATTTATCATGGGATGCATTTAATGAAGGCACTCGACTAATGGCTTCAGTAGAGAAATACAAAAAACTATTTGGATATTATCCCGAAGAAGTTCTGGTCGATAAGATATACTGTAATCGGTCTAACAGAGCAGCACTCAAGCTTCTCGGGATAAAGCTTAGGGCAAAGCCTTTAGGCAGACCAACGGCTGTGGATGTGGAACACGTAAGACCGGGCGAAAGAAATCCAATAGAAGGCAAGTTTGGTCAAGCAAAAACAGCTTATGGTATGAATCTTATCAAAGCAAGACTTCAACAAACCAGCGAATCGTGGATAGCCACAATAGTTTTGGTACTCAACCTGATTAAATTTATCGGGCAGAGTGCCTATTGTCAAATATTTTCTGTGATTACTTATTCAGCAATATTGATGAAGTTGGCTATGTCCTTAATAAAAAAGAAAATATCAATAAGGCTGTACTATTTTAATCTAAAATATGCCTTGACTTAATCAGCAGACCCTAAATAATAAAAGAGAAAAAAAAAGAATAAAAATTCCTATATGTTTTGTAAAAATTTTCAAAATAAAATTCAAAAATATTTTATAAAGATTCGCAATAATAATAAATAGTTGTTTACAAATTTAACCAAAAATTAAGGTTATACTATTATTTATTACGTTTGAATATTATAATACTTTGAAAATCACATGTTAATCATAGGGGTTTTTATTTTTTATTATTAATGTTAAATTTTTATTCAACAATAATTTCATCAGTAAAAATGTATGCATCACCACCAGCACCTAAATGCCACGAAGGTAGTTTTCCATAATTTTTGGCTTTGATTTTTACATAGCGGCAATTCAAATTCACATTTATCGAAAAATCTTTAATGGTTGGGGTATAGTCATTATCCGGGAAAATATTTTTAACTGTTTCAACATCCTTAAAATTCTTACCATCAGATGAAACGGAATATTCAACTTCTACAGGAAATACAATCCATGATCGAACATCCTGTAAAAATCCGGCTGCAATTTTATTTACTTTTTGTTCTTTACCCAAATCAACAACAGCTTCAAAGTCCTGTGCCTGGTAGCCCTGCCAGCCCCCTAAACGAAAATCGCTTTCACCACGTATGTTATCAATCAAGCCTTCATCACCTCCGGCAGTGTATTGTGGGTCATATTTTGATATAATTTTTACACTTCTTCCTTTTGTAATCTTTATAAAATTTGCTTCGATAATAAAACTTTTTTCCTGCAATTTATTTTTTGAAATAGCTTTTATTTTCGTTGTGTTTTTAACCACTAAAGGCTTGGTATATAAAATGCCCGCTGAATCCGGGTTTGCACCATTAAGTGTGTAAAAAATTTGTTGATCATTATTTATGGTTTTTATTTCAACTTTTATTGAATCGTAAAAAGTTTTTCCATCGGCAACAAAATATGGAACAAGTGCAATAGGATAATCATCAATTTTTGTTTTCGGACAATCATTTTCATTTGTCGCCCAGATTTTGTTTGGCTTGCTATCCATTGTCAATTCTAAGTTCCCACCCTTCATCAAATCAGAATACGTGAAATATGATTTATTATAATTCACACCATTTAACGTAGCTGACTGAATGTAAAAGTTTTCCGGTGAAATATTTTTTGAAGTTATCGTAAATGTTTTTCCGTTTTCAAGATGAATCTTAACTTTACTGAAAACAGGTGTTCCTATTGCAAATTGAAGGTTACCCGGGCAAACATGGTAAAAACCCATTGCACTCATAACATACCATGCCGACATTTGTCCGCAATCTTCATTACCACAAAGTCCGTCTGTAGTATTCAAATACATTTCTTTTTCAATCTTATGAATCAATTCCTGCGTCTTCCAAGGCTTTCCGGCATAATCATACAAATACGCCATATGATGGCTGGGTTCATTCCCCTGTGCGTATTGCCCTATAAGCCCAGTAATATCAACCTGTTCACGACCACTTAATTTGTAATTTCCATAAAAAAGTGAATCTAGTTTTTCTAAAAATTTCTCTTTTCCACCATATAATTCCATCATTGTTGAAATATCCTGCGGAACATAAAATGAATATTGCCAACTGTTACCTTCGGTATAATTATTATTTACTTCTGTTGGTGTAAAAGGTTTGTACCAACCGCCATTCCATTTTGCGCGCATAAATTTTGTACCGGGATCGAAAACATTTTTATAATATTGAGCACGCTGAATAAAATTTTTATAATCATCGGTTTTGTTCAAACCCTTTGCCATTTGGGCGATACACCAATCGTCGTAAGCGTATTCCAATGTTTTTGAAACTGATTCGCTTTCTTTATCACCGGGAATATGTCCGAATTTTTTATAATATGCTAAACCTAATCTGTCAGCATCAGCGCTGCTTCTCATGGCTTTAAATGCTTCGAGTGTATCATAATTTTTTATTCCCTTTATGTATGCATCGGCGATAACAGGAATTGAATGATAACCTATCATACAAAAAGTTTCATTGGCTGAAAGCTCCCACATAGGCAGCAATCCGCCATTTTTATATTCGTTGATAAATGTATTTATAAAGTCATTTGTTCTTTTCTGGTCAATAATTGTATACAAAGGATGTGCTGCGCGATAAGTATCCCACAATGAAAAAACCGTGTAATTATCAAATCCTTCAGCTTTATGAATTTTAAAATCCGTTCCAAGATATTGTCCGTCAACATCCATATATAAATTAGGATTGATGAATGCATGATACATGGCTGAATAGAAAACTATCTGTTGGTCCTTGGTACCACCTTCTACTTCAACTTTTCCAAGTTCTTTATTCCACTCGTTTTTAGCGAGTTCTTTTATTTTTTCAAAATTCCATCCGGGAATTTCAGCTTTCAAATTTTTATAAGCGCCATCTGTGCTTACAGCAGAAATGCCAACTTTTACAAATAAAATATTTTTATCTTTTTTATTAAAAGAGAAATATGCTTTTACATTTTTGCCTTCAACTTTTTTCAAATTCTTTTGTAGCGTATCATTTAAAGCTATTCCAAATTCTTTAATAGGTTTCGAAAATTGAATCACAAAATATAATCTTTGGTCGGCCGCCCATGCTTTCGACCTTCTATAACCTTTGATAATTGTATCGTTCACGACTTCAATATACGATTCTAAAACTTCATCGCGATGTTTTAAATCAAGAATAACATATGGATTTTTATTCGACGGATAAATATATCTATGAAATCCAACTCGATTCGAAGCCGTTAATTCTACATCAATTCCGTTATCAAGTTTTACTTTGTAATAACCCGGAGAAGCAAATTCGTTTTTATGAGAAAAAGAACATGAATAATTTTCATTATTAAAACTATAATTATCATTCATTGGCATTAACAGCACATCGCCGTAATCGCTGCAACCCGTGCCATTGAGGTGTGTATGCGAAAAACCATAAATTACACTATCGGAATAATGATAAGCCGAACAGCCATCCCAGCCTGTTAAACGAGTATCGGGACTTAGCTGCACCATACCGAAAGGCATGGTAGCACCCGGATATGTGTGCCCGTGCCCACCTGTACCAATAAAAGGATTTACAAGAGTGGTGTAATCTTTCTGTTGTGAAAAAACAGAGATTGAAATACAAAATAAAATTGTTGTAAGAATATTTTTTTTCATGTTTCCTTCCCCCTAAATCCCCATTGAATTAAAGTGTTTGGTGGGGCCTTTAGTTTTTAAATTTTTCTATAATTAATTTTCTTTTCCTGAAATCTTTTTCTTTGCTTGATAAACTTATAACTATCGTTTTTCTTTCTCCCGGCAATAAATCAAAATAGTTATCCGAAATTTTATCATCAGCATCATCAGTTTTTATAAAAACATTTTTTGATAAATTTTTTGATGATAAAGTAACTTTTATATCATGTCCTGAAACATTGATTTCGCGTTCTATTCGTGAGTTTGGAAGTTTTAAAAATTTCGGAGAAACGAAATAATGAATTGCCCGGGAAACCAAGCTATCATTGACATACAACTCGGATGCGAAAAATATTTTTTTCTTTAACGTTGAATCAGAAATTAATGATGAAAGCGATACGCTGTAATAGCAAGCGGAAGATAATGATTTAATATTTACTGTTGTGTCTTTCTGCCAAAGTTTTTTTCCTGAGAAATCAGAAAGAAATAATTTTAGTTTAGCATTTGTGTTCTTCTGAACGTCAGAGACAACAAAGGTTTTAAGTATTTTATTTTCTTCGACAACCGAAACCAAAATATTTGAATATGCTTTTTTTACAAAATACTGCAAGGCTTTCCATCGCCCGTAATAATCAATTCCAGACCATGATACACCCGGCCAGCAGTCGTTCATTTGCCAGTATAATGTACCCATACAGTAAGGCATTGCACGACGATGCGCTTCAACTGCCTTTGTTATTCCATAAGCCTGTGCAAGCTGACTTAAATAAGTGTATTGCTTTAATGCTTTATTTGTTTTTTCAATATTATAATAATCACGCAACAAATATTCATCAATGGTTTGAAACCCTCGTGGATGCTTGTCGTGCCAGAATGCATTCGGATTTGATGAAGTATCTTTCTGTGAAAAATCAAGATAGGTTTGCATGGTCTCATCTGCCGGATATGCCTGAAAACCGTACTCGCTCATGAACCTTCCAACTTTTTTTTCGTACGTTTCAAAAGGTTCCATTCCCCACCAAACGCCCCAGTAGTGCGAATCTCCTTCGAGCAAACTTTCATTATGCCCCCAGCCAATTTTCGGAGATGAAGGATAATAATCCTTTTCTGCATCATACTTTTTCACAACACTTTTTAAAATGGTATCGAAAAGTAATGTGTAATTATTCCAAATTTCAAGTGAATCTTTTTCTGAATATTTATATTGTTTCTGCCATTCCCAGTTAAACCAACCTTCGCTGATCTCATTGTTTCCGCACCAAAGCGCAATACAGGGATGATTATGCAAGCGTTTCACCTGGTATATTGCCTCTTCTTCAACATTTCTCAAAAAGGCACTATCAGCGGGATACATAGCACAAGCAAACATAAAATCCTGCCAGATCAAAATTCCTTTTTCATCGCAAAGCCTGTAAAATTCATCATCTTCATAAGCTCCGCCACCCCATACACGCAGCATGTTCATATTACTCGAAATGGCATCGTCAATTATTTTTTCATATTTCTCTTTCGAAACGCGAGGTAAAAAATTATCAGGTGGAATATAATTCACGCCCTTCATAAAAACAGGAACACCATTAAGTTTGAAATAAAAAGTTTTTCCAAGCGAATCTTTTTGTTGAACCAGCTCAATTGTACGAATTCCTAATTCGGTACTATCTGAATAAATCTTCTCTTTCCCTTGATATATCTCAAGTTCCAGATGATACAGAAAAGGTTCTCCTAAACCATTACACCACCAGAGTTTTGGATTTTGAATTGAAAAATTTACTGGAATCTTATTCAAACCCTTGGCAAATGTGATATTTGAATCAAGAAAAATTTTTCCGCTTTTTTTTTCTTTAATTAAAATTTTACAATCCTGAAATTTATCGGATGTTGCAAAAATTACTGTTGAAATATTTGCTTTATTTGAAGCAACAACTTTCTGATTATAAAAAACATCTTGAATTTGAATATCGTCCCAAACTTTAAAATATATAGGTTTCCAAATTCCACAAGTTACATATCGCGGCGACCAGTCCCAGCCATACTGATACTGCGCTTTTCGTGTATATACCCGAATTCCACCGGGTAAAATATATTTTGATTTTATCGAATCCTGAATTCCTTTATTTACAGCCGATTCAAAAATAATTTTCAGTTGGTTATTTTTTTCTTTCAGAAATTTTTTGCAATCGGTTTCCCATTTTCGGAACATATTATCTGTAACAAGTATCAACGAATCGTTCAGAAAAACTTTTGCATAAGTATCAAGTCCCTCAAAAACAATGTTAATGTGATTTTTATTTAACACTTCTTTTGAAACATCAAACTCACATTTATATTCCCAATCATTTTTTTCAATCCACTGAAGCTGAAATTCATTTAAACCATAAAACGGGTCGGGAATTAACTTGTTTGCAAATAAATCGGTGTGGATAGTTCCGGGGATAGCTGCGCTGTACCACTTGCTGTCATTGACTCTTCGGAATTGCCAATTCTGGAATGAGAATATTTTTTCCTGTGCATGCAGACAGAAAGAGAAAAGTAAAAAGAAAATAAAAATCAGTTTTCTTTTTTTCATTTACTTCTTTTTTAAAGCCTCCAGCATTTTTTCAATTGAAGGAATAATGGCAATATCAACTTCAGCTTTTGGTTTTTTTATTTCTTTTAAAATATCTGATTGCTGTTTTATCCAGTTTTCATCAGGCTTTTGCTTGCCTTCGAAATATTTCATACATTCAAATCCAATTTCTGCAACAACCGAAATATTATATGATACCGAATCAACTTCTTTTAATGCCGGAACTTTTTTTATCAGCTCAATCATTTTTACATGATTGTTTTTCCAGATGCCAAGTTGCTTTGTTATCATGGTTTTCAGCGAATCATCATTCGTTTCCAAATATTGTTTTACCCATTGATTAAAACGTCTCGCAACCGGTTCATCTGGAATGGCAATATCAACAATTCTTGACAGCGGAGTTGTTGTTGTATAAGTTCTGCCAACAGAATGACGCTTATATCCTTTCAACGGAGTTAACGCGCCAATAAAGGTTTTCAACACTTCAATGCTATCGCTGCCAACCATCCGGCGCATCATCATATCACGGTTTTTGATATGCGTAATTCCGAGTTCTTCAAGCTCAATACTAAGAATATCAATCCTTCTGTACATATCATCAACATTTTTTACAGATGATGGCGACCAGAGTCTTTCAGCAATTGCCGCAGTACGAGGCCAGATGCGTGAATCAACGGTCTCATCGGTTGTTAATTCACTCCACATGGTTGCTTCACCACCAAGAATATATTTCTTAGCGCTTTCATCTATTTTCATGGTATCGGGCAAAGGATCGTTCAAATAATGACTTTCGGTTGTTTGCGATAAATCAATATAATAACCACTTGATAAAATTGTTTGATAGCCTTTATTTGCAGCATTCTTTGTATAAGCTAACCCCCGCCACGACTGAATTACAATATCATTCGGCAAACCCGGAACAAATATCTCATCCCATCCCATCATTTTCTTTCCGCATTTGGTGATGATTTTTAAAATATTCTTATTGAAATATTTTTGAAGTTCATCATTGGTTTTTATTCCTTTCTTTTTCATAAAAGCCTGAACAGTTGCGCTGCTATCCCAGTTTTTACCGTTGTTTTCATCACCACCTATATGAAAATATTCATCAGGAAAAAGCTTTGACATTTCTTCAATAAATGAAGAAAGGAATTTATAAGTATAATTTTTTGTAGGGTCAATGCTTGCATCAAAAGCCCCGAAAGTTGTTCCAATCTTATATGGCCCCGGAAGACTTGCCAATTGCGGATATCCGACAAACCATGATGAAGTATGGCCTGGCATATCGAATTCAGGAACCACACGAATGCCGCGTGCATCGGCATATTGTATGACATCTTTAACCTGCTCCTGCGTATAATATAAACCATTTGAACCTAATTCATGAAGCTTCGGAAAAGTTTTACATTCAATGCGGAAACCCTGATCTTCGCTTAAATGAAAATGCAACACATTCATTTTTACGGCAGCCATGGCATCGAGATTTCTTTTTATCATATCAACCGGATAGAAATGACGGCACACATCAATCAACAAGCCACGCCACGGAAAACGAGGCTTATCATTTATTTCAACACAAGGAAAATAATATCCTTTTTCATCGCTTGATAAAAATTGAAGCAATGTTTCCAATCCACGTAAAGCACCAATATCCGTAGGCGATTTCAAAAGAATAAAATCAGCAGAAACATTTAATTCATACGATTCATTCATATTCATTTCTACTTTTCCCGGCGCATCACACTGAATGGTGAATGTTGATTTTGCCGCATTTGTCGAAGCATTCAGATAACCTTGTTTGAAAACTATGGTTGTTCTTTTTCCAAGTCGTTGCAGCATGCGTGTTGCAGCAGGATAAATTCTTTTATCGGGATTTCCGGTTATAGCAATAGTAAAATTTGTATCAACTCTGAAAGTTCCTGTTTTCATCAAAACCTTTTCAGGAACAGGCATCAGGTTGAACGATTGAATTTTTTCCTGTGAAAATAAATTTCCGGTAATTAAAAATAAAAAACAGAAAATCAGAAAACGATTAAAAGATTTCATACGATTTTATATGTAAAATTGATGATTGCAAATGCTAAAATTAAAACTATTAAATATTATTTTTCAAACATTTGACATTTTATATTTTACATCTGCCATTAGAATTTACTTAACAATGTGTTTCCACACCATAGCAGCCGCTCCCAGAACTGCGGCATTATCTTTATCAAGACCTGAAGGTAAAAGAGCAACTTTATTTTTAAAAATTGGTAATAAGAATTCTTCCATATACTTTTTGGCAGGATTAAAAATATATTCTCCCGCACGTGCCAGTCCGCCAAATAAAATAATTGCTTCCGGACTTGAAAATGCAACTGCATCAGCTAATTTGATTCCCAAATATCTTCCTGTAATATCAAATGCTTCAAGGGCAAGTTTATCGCCTTCTTTCGCAGCAAGAAAAATATCTTTTGATGTTAATTTTGTTTTCTCAATATTTCGAAGAACACTTTCTTCCTGCCTGTTATCAAGCATTTCAAGCATTGTACGAACAATTCCTGTTGCCGAAGCATACGTTTCCAAACATCCTTTTTTTCCACATCCGCATTGCCTTCCATCAGGATACACAACAGTGTGGCCTAATTCGCCTGCAAATCCATCATGACCATAAACCATTTGCCCGTTGACCACAATACCACTACCCAAGCCTGTTCCCAAAGTAATTACAATAAAATCTTTCATCCCTTTTGCAGCACCATAAATCATTTCACCATAAGCCGCAGCATTGGCATCATTGGTAAGCACGGTAGGTATCTGCATTCTTTCTTCAATCAGTTTCACTAACGGGATAACACCTTTCCACTTCAGGTTGGGAGCAAATTCTATTTTACCTGTAAAAAAATTTCCGTTAGGTGCACCTACTCCAATCCCTTTAATTTCATAGCCTCCGTTGATATCAATAATGGTTTGTTTCAGCTTTGCGCACAAAATATCCAGGTACGACTCCACATCATCTGTTTCATCGGTACGAATATTTTTTTTGAAATAAAATTTTCCTTTATTGTCAACAAATCCGTATTCGGTATTCGTCCCGCCAATATCAATCCCAATTGCAATTTCCTTCTTCATAATATATTTATGCTATTAAACTTTCTCCTCTAAAACTTTTCCTGAAGGTTTATATCCTTTCCATCCGTAATAAGCCAGATATAAATAACAGATTATCGGAATGAAAAATGAAAAATGATACCCGCCAACTACGTCAGCAACTGCGCCAACAATAACAGGAACTATTGCGCCACCTAATATCATCATTACAAGTAATGACGAACCTTGTGAAGTATGTCTTCCCAGTCCGTCAATGGCAAGGGTAAAAATATTCGACCACATTATGGAATTAAATAAACCTAAGCCGATAATGGTCCAGAATGCCGTAATTCCTGTTGATGATAATGCAACCGATAACAGTGCGATAGCAATAATTGAAAATATCATTAATGTTCGTCCGGGTAAAGAACGACCTAAAATAAATCCTACAAAATTTATTGCAATAAAAATCAGGTATGGCGAAACATCAGAAAACGTAAGGCCTTCGCGACCTTCGAAGTATGTCATAATAACATAATTCGCGCCGAATATCACAAAGAATGTAAGGCATGAAGCCAATAACATTCCTAAATATTTTTTTGTCTTTGAAATACTGCTTAATGAAATTGCTCCCAAAAAACGACCAATCATCAACCCACCCCAGTAAAATGCAAGGAATGCTTTTGCCTGCATTTCCGGCATGTTCATGCTTTCCTTTGAATAATTTATGAATGCACTTCCAACTGCAACTTCGGCTCCAACATAAACAAATATGGCAATCATTCCTAAATTCAATTGCCTGTATTTTAAAGCACCTGTACCTTTTTCGATGTTGGCCGATGTGCTGAATTTCGGTAATGGCGTCATTTTTATTATGGCAGCAACAAGTAAGAAAACTCCTGCAAAGATCAAATAAGGAACCTGAACACTTGATGCCGAAAGAGGCGCACCTAAATCATTAGTAATAAGTTTTCCATTAATATCATTTAAAGGATTTCCCATTTTTGCAAAAAAATCGAATACCAGGAATCCCCCGAGAATAGGCGCAATTGTGGTTCCGAATGAATTGAATGCCTGTGAAAGATTTAACCTGCTCGATGCTGTTAAAGGATCTCCTAAAAGTGCAACATAAGGATTGGCGGCTATTTGAAGCAATGTAAATCCAAGTCCTAATATAAATAATGCGATAAGGAATAATGCAAAACTCTGAAATGCTGCGGCCGGAAAGATTAGTAAACAGGCTGTGGCAGACATAAATAATCCTGTCATAATCCCATTTTTATATCCCTTTCTTGCAATAGGGTCGCCTGTTCGTACAGAAACAAAAAAGTAAACCAATGAGCCAACAAAGTAAGCTGTGAAGAAAGTAAACTGCACCAGCATGGATTGCCAGCGTTGCAGGTCGAACATTTTTCTTAAATAAGGAATCAGGATATCGTTCATGCAGGTTATAAATCCCCACATGAAGAACAATGTGGTCAGTACGATAAGAGCGGTGGTGTAGTTAACGTCTTTTTTTTCTTTCATAAATTAATATTAATTCACAGTAGATCTCCGTATGATAAGCGACGTAGGCAATTTGATCTGCTGCTTTTCAGTTGAATGTTCTTTATTTTTTATTTCATTCAATAAAATTTCAACTGCATTTTTGCAAATATCCTCAATAGGCTGAGAAACTGCTGTAATGGTAGGACGACCAAAACGGAATATTTCAAGGTCGTCAAAGCAAACAAAACCAATATCTTCAGGAACCTGAACACGCATTTCATTCAGCGCTTCAAGGCAAGTTATACCAATATTGTTATTGATCGCAAAAATAGCTCCCACTTTTTCCTTACCATAAAGAATATTAGATAATTGAAACTTCACAGAATTCTTCACATCATTAAAAGGAATCTCAACCAATAATTTTTTTCCGTAACTGAGATTATTATCTTTCAGACAGCGTAAATACCCATTAATACGGTCATTGATTGTAGACACATGCACGGGTGATACCGAAAATGCTGCAATATTTTTATAACCCTGTTTAATAAGATGAGTTATTGCTTCATATGATCCTTTAAAATTGTCAACACCAACAGTGTTTGCTTTTAAATCGGGAATGGTACGGTCGATTAAAACAAAAGGATATTTTTCCTCATTCAATGTTTTTAATTCCTTACCATTTTTTTGTGATGAAGAAATGATGAGCCCGTCAACCTGCCTGTCTTTAAGCATACGAATAATCTTCAATTCCTTTTCTATATCCTCATCGGTACTGCATATCATTATATGATATCCTTTAGGCTCAAGGAAGTTTTCAATATAGCGTGCAATCTTCGCATAAAACGGGTTAGCAATATCAGAAACAATTAAACCGATAGTGTTTGAACGACCTAAACGTAAACCACGTGCCATCATATTTGGCTTATAGTTTAGCTCTTTTATTTTTGCCCATACTTTTTTCTGAGTTTCTTTGCTAATACCTTTTTCATCAGCTTTGTTATTCAGAACCATTGAAACAAGCGTTTTAGAAACTCCAAGACTGGTTGCGATATCGTTTAATGATATTTTTTTCGTACTCATAAAATTTAGTTTACAAATATATAAATTTTTTTCTAAACCGTTTTAGAACAAGTAATATTTTCCAAATTTAATGTTTTTTCTTCTAAAAAACTAAACTTTTAGTTAATTTTTTAACATAAAAAAAGAGGCTGTCTCGCGATTCTTGAGACAGCCTCTTTTTCTATTGATTAATATTTTTTTACTGAATCGTCAGCTTATGTACAACACTTGTGTTTTTTCCTGAGATCTTAGCAACATAAACGCCTTTTGATAAACCTGAAAAGTCGTATGAATAAACAGAACTATTTAACGCATTTAATGTTATTGTAAAAATTAAATTTCCAGTAACATCATAAACATTAAGAACAACATTATCATTATTTGGACCGTTCACTGCAAAGTATACTTGTCCATTTGAAGGATTAGGATATACTCTGAAATCGTTTCCATTAACGCTGTAAGTATTGATACCTGCACCAGCATTAGGATTATCATATTTTAATATTGAAGAATTAATAGAACCTGCCTGGTCATAATTACCAACCCAACCCATAGTAATATCATAAAAATCTACACCAAGACATTGAATATTTGAACCACCCGGTTGCAAATATGTAGCATCCTGAAAATCGGTCCAGTTTAAACCACCATCTTCACTATATCCAACTCCCACAATAGTTGATGAAAAAGGAGAAGTTGCAACAAATGTATTAGTAGTTCCAGGAACATAACACATCTGGTATTCATAGAAAGCTCCTGAAGCAGCTGCACATAATGCCCAGGTAGTTCCACCATCGGTTGTATACTGCCATTCCCAACCCTGAGAAGTTGAATTATAACTTCCAACAATAATATAGTTTTCACTTGATGCATAAACAACACCGCTTGATGCTATAGCTGTAAATGGTTTTGCTGGAGTCTTACTCCAAGTTGCACCATAATCAATAGTTTTATAAATATTTCCAGCATTTGTTAAGAAAAATCCAATTCCGCCAGGAACAACACAACCGCAGTTGCTTCCATCATAACCATATTCTGAAGATGAAGCAGCATCAGGAATATTAGCACCAGGAACATCATCCCAGCTTGCTCCACCGTTGGTAGTAGTATAAATATCAAATTCGCTGCTAACAGGGTCGCCATAAGCAAAGCCTTTGTTTGAATCCCAGAAATAAACACCATCGGCAAATGTTGAACCACCGTTTAATATTGCAGGCATTGTCCAGTTTGCGCCGCCATCAGTAGTCTGCCAGAATGATGCTGTACTTGCAGCAGTATCAATAGCAACACAGAATGCGTTATTATAATCAGAAGCTGCAAGAACACATGCTTTAGTGTATGTATCAAAACCATTATATGTCCCGGCTTCCCAGGTAGCACCACCATCATTGGTTCTGGCATGTGCTTTAATAAATGCACCACCGGCGCCATTCATTCCGTTTACCCATACGATGTTGCTGTCAACAACCGAAACCTGGTCAACACCAACATAGGTAGCACCTGTCATATTAGTGTTTTGTTGCGACCAGTACTGTGCATTCAGCCCAAGGCTGATAAAAACTGCAATAAAAAAGAGTACACTTTTTCTCATGATAATTTTATTTTAATTAATAATTTGATTGGTTACGTAAGGCAAATGTAAGATTTTTTTTAAAATAAATTTTTCAAAAAAATATTAATCATACAATTTCACATACTCAAAACAATTTCCCGAATACATTAAAAATTTTTCAAATCCACTGAAAGGAATTACCAAAGATGCGGTATTTAAATTGGGATGAAAACTTATTTTTTCGGAACATTTAAAATTCTCATCCAGAAAAAGATGAACATGTTTTGAAATATCATTTAGCAAACCGAATGGAGAAACAGAACCGGGCGTTAATCCCAAATATTTCATCAGGCGTTCATTCGAAGCAAATGTAAGTTTTCCTTGTTTCAATCGTTGTTCCAAATCATGAATCTGAATATTATGCGAGTATTCAAATATTACAAGATAATGCTTGTTGCCTTTATGATTGCGGAAAAATAAATTTTTACAATGCGTTGCTTTCAGATCTTTCCAATATATTGCCGCTTCCTTAACTGTAGGCACTGGCGGATGTTCGTAATATTCAAAAGGAATTTCAAGTTTGTTTAAAACTTCGTAAACCCTTGTATCGCCACGGAAAGAATTCATTAAATAATATATAAAACAGAAATTAAATTGTCATTATCCGCCTGCGGCGGAGTCATTCATTGTCATTTTGCTTCGCTGTCATTTTTTGTCATTCATGATCATTTCTTGCAGATTGTAGACTGCTGACTGATCCGACAAAGGCGGACTTAATTTTCAATTAATATCATTTTTTAATTTTTTCTATCGCTCTTTTTATTCTTGAAACAGTTTCTTCTTTTCCAAGCATTTCAATAATCAAAAATAAATCGGGACCGGCCGATGCGCCAACAAGGCAAATACGTAAGGCATTCATCACATGTCCCATGCCCCATTGTTTTTCATTAATCAGCAATGAAACTTTTTCTTTCAATAAATTTGCTTCAAACGATGTTGCTTCATTGATCAATGGAATAATTTGTTCCAAAATTTGTGATGAATTTTCTTTCCATTTATCTTTCACCGATTTTTCATCATACGATTCGGGCGCTTTGAAAAAGAATGAAGATTGATTCCATAATTCTTTTGGGAAATTCACGCGCTCTTTTACGGCATTCATCACTTTCAAAGCATGATCATCGCTGCATTCCACATCATTTTCTTTCAAAATTGTTTTATAAATTTTCAATAAATCTTCATCCGCTTGTTTCATCAAATATTGATGATTAAACCATTTTGCTTTTTCAAAATCAAATTTAGAACCCGACTTCCCTACTCTTTCCAATGAAAAAGAATTTATCAGTTCATCCATTGAAAATAATTCCTGTTCGGTTCCGGGATTCCATCCCAGCAAGGCAAGCATGTTTACTACAGCTTCGGGAAAATATCCCGATTCGCGATAACCCGAAGAAACTTCACCATTGAATGGGTCAGTCCATCGCAAAGGAAATACAGGGAATCCAAGCTTATCGCCATCACGTTTGCTCAGTTTACCATTGCCATCGGGTTTTAACAACAATGGAAGATGCGCAAATTGCGGCATGGCATTTTCCCATCCTAAACATTTGTAAAGCAAAACATGCAGCGGCGCCGAAGGAAGCCATTCTTCGCCACGAATAACATGTGTGATCTTCATCAGGTAATCGTCAACAACATTGGCAAGATGATAGGTTGGCATTCCGTCCGATTTATAAAGCACTTTATCATCGAGCTGAAGCGTATCAACTACAACTTCACCGCGAATCAAATCGTTGACTTTTATTTTTTCGTTTTCAGGAATCCTCATCCTTATAACATACGGCTCATTGCTTTCAAGTTTCTTCTGAATATCCGATTTGTCAAGCGAAAGCGAATTCTTCATCGCCATCCTTGTTTCTATTCCATACTGAAAAGTTTTTTTCTGTTGTTCGTATTCTTTACGCTTTGCTTCGAGCTCGGGTGCTGCATCAAAAGCATAATAAGCAAAACCTTTCTCAACCAGATAATCAGCGTATTGTTTATAAATTTCTTTGCGTTCCGATTGACGATAAGGTGCAAATTGTCCGCCCACATGTACACCTTCATCGAAGCGAATTCCGCACCAGCTAAGCGATTCAATAATATAATCCTCGGCTCCGGGAACATAACGCCCCTGGTCGGTATCTTCAATACGAAGAATAAACTCACCATTATTTTTTTTAGCAAAAAGAAAATTATATAATGCTGTTCTTACTCCGCCAATATGCAATGGTCCTGTAGGACTGGGCGCAAAACGTACCCTAACTTTCTGTTCCATTATTTTTAGTTTTTGATTTGCAAAGATATAAATGAATTACGATTTTAGATTTACAATTTTAGATTTACGATTTAAGTTAACAAGATGACAAGTTGATAAGTTTACAAGGGAATTTAGAAGTTAGAATGCAGAAGTCAGAAATTCTAATTGATGCAATAAAAATTAATGTATAATTGAATTAATATTTGTAAACTAAGGAGTGAGATTTTTATAGCTTTTATGAAAACATCAAAATAAGATTCTTTTTTATGTATTTTTTCTTTAATTTTACATAAAAAACAAAAATAATGTATATTAATCTATATTATTTTATTATATTTGTGTCGTTATGTCAAAAAAGCCAAAATTAAAACCAATAAGTCAAGAATTAATTCTTGATCGTTTGAAATTCGAAAATCCTTGGTGGATATCAGGAAGCATCGATAATGATTATAATGAAATGCAACGAAGGTTGTATTTTGATTTGTTCTTCCCCTTAGTTGAGGAACTGGATATTAAAAGAGCTGTTGTACTCATGGGACCCCGAAGAGTAGGAAAAACAGTTATGATGCATCATAGCATTGAAAAACTTTTACAAAATGGGGTGAACAAACATAACATTTGTTTTATTGGCATTGACAATCCTATATATCTGCATATGGGTCTGGAAGAGCTGTTCACTCTGGCACGTAATGCTGTTGGCAGTAATAGTCCTAAAGGTTGGTATGTATTTTTTGATGAAATTCAATACTTAAGAGATTGGGAAGTTCATCTGAAGGTATTAGTTGATAGTTATCCACATACCAAATTTATTGTTTCCGGTTCTGCCGCAGCTGCACTTAAATTTAAAAGTAATGAAAGCGGTGCCGGGAGGTTCACTGAATTTATGTTGCCACCGCTTACTTTTCATGAATACATCCATTTGAAAAATTACGGTCATCTGATACGCCCTACTACTACAAACTGGAATGGTAATCTGAATAAATTTTACACAACGATTAATATCAAAGAAATAAATAAACATTTTATTGATTATATAAACTTTGGTGGTTACCCTGAAGTAATATTTTCAGAAAAAATACAAGCTAATCCGGGTAGATACATTAAAAGTGATATAGTAGACAAAGTACTCTTGAGAGATTTACCCAGTTTATACGGAATACAGGATGTGCAAGAATTAAATGCCTTCTTCACAACCCTGGTTTATTATAGCGGTAATGAAGTTTCATTAGATACGCTTTCAAAAAGCAGTGGCGTAGATAAAAACTTACTTAAAAAATATTTGGAATACCTTGAAGCTGCTTTCCTGATAAAGGTTGTACACAGAATTGATGATACAGCCAAACGTTTTCAACGGGCAACATTTTATAAGATCTTTTTGACCAACCCCAGTTTACGTAGTGCATTATTCTCACCATTACAAGCAACTGATGAAGCTATTGGCAATATGGTTGAAACAGCTATTTATGCCCAATGGATGCACAGAGATTGGTTTACTCCATGGTATGCTCGTTGGAGTGTTGGCAAATTCCAAGGTGAAGTTGATATGGTAGGACTTGATGATAAAAAACTAAAACCCATATGGGCTATAGAAATAAAATGGAGTAACCGATATTTCGATAAACCCGAAGAGCTTAAAAGCTTATTACAGTTTTGCGATAAGAATAACTTAAAGTCAGCGCTGGTTACAAGTATTGACAAAGAAGGGATTGTTAAATATAAAAATATTGATTTAAATTTTTATTCTTCAGCAATGTATGCCTACGTAGTAGGAGCAAATACCATTGAACAAAAAATGAAAAAAATATAGAGATTTATAAAATTGAAAACGATATTGGAAGAAAAATAAAATAATTTCTACAAACAATTGTCTAAAATCCTTACTAATACATCAACCAACCTTCCGATATCTGCGGACGGCAATGGTTATCGCTGTTACAGCATAAATAGAGATGCTTATCAGTTGTCGTTTTATATCAATTAAACCGGAGCCTTTGAGTAGCACCATGCGCGTAACTTCAATAAAATATGCAACCGGGTTTATAATATTTATTTTCTGCGCCCACACAGGCATGCTTTCTACGGGCGTGAACAGGCCACTCATCAAAATAAATATCACCATAAAGAACCAGGTGATGAACATGGCCTGCTGCTGTGTATTATTTACAGTTGAAACAAAAAGTCCGAGACTTAATACCACAACAAGATAAATGGCAGCAAATAAAAAAAGTAAAAATACATTTCCCACAATCGGAATTCCGAAAATAAGTTTTCCGAGTAACAGTCCGAAACCCAACTCAAACAAGGCAATCAGCCAGAACGGAAATAATTTCCCGATGATGAATTGATATTTTTTTATCGGTGTTATATTTATTTGTTCAATGGTTCCTATTTCTTTTTCACGAACAATATTCAGCCCGGCAAGAAACAAACCTATAATGGTTACCAGCATTACCAGTATCCCCGGCACCATATAGTTTTTATAATTCAGTTCAGGATTATACCAATACGAATATCGTGTATTGATAGATTGTGTCTGAATATTCCCGGGAATATTTGCCCATTTTGCAACAAGTTCCGCGTTATAATCAATTAAAATGGAAACGGTGTAAGCATTGACTAAACCCGCAGAAGCCGCGTTAATAGCGTTAACTAACAACTGAATATCACATTTGTTTTCGTTTCGTAATTTTCGTTCAAAATGTTCAGGAATCACCAGCACCATATCAGCATTTCCTTTCTTCAGATTTTCTTCACCATCATCAACATTAAATGAATACGAAGTTATCTTATAAAACGGCGAACCGCTGAACTTGCTTATAATACTGCGCGACACGCTGCTCATATCTTTATCAACAATCGTAACGCGAATATTTTTCATTTCGAAAGTTGCTGCGCTTACCAGTATTATCATTTGTAAAAGAGGCATGATAAACATGATAGGCAACATGGCTTTGTTGCGTTTTATCTGAATGAATTCCTTTTGTATTAAAAATAAAATCGTTCTCATTTTTACCAATATATGAAAGGTATAGGGGTATAAGGAAATATTTTAAAATAAAACCTTTACCCTTATACCTTTATACCATATACCCTTATACCTCATTTTACTTTTCATTTATTCTAAACGAATTTTAAATTTCTTCGCACTTACAATAATTAAAAACAACGTCATTCCGGTCAGGATTAATAATTCTTTCCATATATAACTTACACCAAGTCCTTTCAGGACAATGGCTTTAATGATTATCAAAAACCATTTTGCCGGAATAATATAACTCAACCATTGCAAAATCTGCGGCATATTTTCGACCGGGAAAATAAATCCCGATAACAGAATAACGGGCAATAGTAGTCCTGCAAAAGAAATCAGCATGGCTGTCATCTGGCTGTTGGTAACCGTTGAGATAAATATTCCAAGTGATAATGCTGTTAAGATAAAAAGTAAACACACGGCAAACAATAAAAAGTAACTTCCGGCGATATGCATTCCAAAAACAAATTTCCCTAAAAGTATTATGGTTACTGAGTTTACCGATGCAAGAAGAACATAAGGAATCACTTTCCCTAAAATAATCAATCCGGGTTTTAATGGCGAAACCAGCAGCACTTCCATAGTTCCCAATTCTTTTTCGCGCGCAATGGAAATTGATGTCATCATTGCTGAAACCAGCATCAGCAATATTGTTATGATTCCGGGGATAAACATGAAAACACTTTTCATTTCGGGATTGTAATACATCCGCACTTGTGGATTTATCCTGAACGGAATTGCTTGTTCACCCATCAATTCAACCTGAAAATTATTAATGATTGCATTTGTATAATTAACAATAAGGTTTGCATTGTTGGGATCGGAAGCATCGGCTATAAGCTGTATTCCGGCGGTTCCATCTTTTTTTAATTTCTTTGAAAAATTTTCCTGAAAAATAATTACCTCTTTAATTTTTCCCGTTCTGAAATTGGGTTCGATATCATTTACCGAATTCAAATTTGCATTGAGTTTAAAGTAACCGGAAGAAAGAATTTTCTGTGTAAGCTTGGTTGTGATTTCATCTTTCGATTGGTCGAGAATGGCTATGTGTGCGTCTTTAAGGTCGGTGTTAATGGCATAACCAAATAACATAATCAGTGCTATAGGCATACCAAACAACACAATCACCGAGCGGTAATCGCGGAAAATATGGAAGAATTCTTTTTTTATAAAACCAAGGAATCGCTTCATAAACCTTTAGTAATTTACAATAAGTAACAAGTCGTAAGTAGTCCGCCGCGGCGGAGTCGTAAGTTGTGCATATTATGAAAGATTAGATTTCTGTAATCCACGCAACATTTTTTGTATTTCGGTTACCTCGCTTACTAGTTTCTCAAAATTGTTTTTGTTCAGATAACCTAAATTATTTGAAATAATTAATAATGTTTCTGTTTCAAAAGATGAACCTAAGGCAATACTTAAAAAATGGTTAAAATCTTTTGATGTAGTTCTTCCGGAGCCTTCAGCAATATTAGAAGGTATAGAAACTACGCTTCTTGTTATTTGAGAAATAATTCCGAACTGTTCCTGAGAAGGAAATGTTTTCGTTTCTTTATAAATATTTGTAGTAAGTTCAACAGCTTTTTGCCAAACTTTAAGTTGTTTAAAATTGTTCATATTGATTATTTTTTGTGTTTATATTTTATTTCATTTTTTATCTTGTGTCTTACTACTATCTTGTGTCTTACTACTTGTTACTTACTACTATTTATACATTGATTGTATTTTTTATTCCTGAAATAAAAAACCTGACGGCTGAAAGTGATAAAGGAATTCCCATTGCAACATAAAACGTATAAAGTACTTCGTGGTTAATAATATCAATCTTTCGAAGTATTATACCTGTTGTTATCATTACAGCCATTAGAATGTAACTCTTGAAATTAAAAAATGAGAAAAAACAGGGATAATCAATTTTTAAAAGTGATATACGTTGTATATGTTTCTTTGAGATTTTTGTAAAAAGAAAAATATAAAAACATATTCCAAAAATCAGTGCAACTAACAATTCAGGAAAAAGATAATGATGTATTGGAACTAGTATCAATAATCCTCTTGCTATTAGTATACATCCCGCAAAACACCATACACAGCCTGCTGCGAAAAGCAATGCTCTCTTGTTTACCGATGGTTTATATTTTTCAAAAAAATTCATTTTGATAATTTTATTTAATTTCTTGCCAATTTCAGAAATACTTCATTCATCGTATTTGTATTAAATTTTTCTTTTAATTTTCCGGGAGTATCCAGCGCTTCAATACGGCCATCAACCATTATCGAAACACGGTCGCAGTACTCAGCTTCATCCATGTAATGCGTGGTTATGAAAACTGTTACTCCTTCACTTGCTGCTTCATAAATCATTTTCCAGAACTGCCTGCGTGTTATAGGATCTACGCCACTTGTAGGCTCATCAAGAAAAATAATTTTAGGTTCATGAATTAATGCCACTGAAAAAGCAAGCTTCTGCTTCCATCCTAATGGCAATGACTTAATAACTTCATTCTTCGCTTCACTCAGTTCTAATTTCGACAATAACTTTTCCGAACGCTCCATGATCTCTTTCCTGGAAAGCCCGTAAATACCGGCATAGAAACGAATATTTTCAAAAACACTCAGGTCTTCATAAAGCGAAAACCGCTGACTCATATAACCAATATTTTTCTTTATCTCTTCTGTTTGTTTGTAAACATCAAATCCTGCAACTTTTACTTCACCCGATGTTGGTTTCGATAATCCGCAAAGTATCTTCATTGCTGTTGTTTTGCCCGCTCCATTCGCACCAAGAAAACCAAATATCTCTCCTTTGAAAACATCAAAAGTCAGATTGTCGTTGGCAACGAAGCTTCCAAACTTTTTTACCAGATTTTTGACTTCTATTATTTTTTCAATTTCATTCATTTTTCTTTACCACTAAGACACAAAGGACACTAAGTTTCACTAAGAAATATTAATTTCATTTTTCTTGCCTACTGCTAATTGCAAACTGCATACTAAAAAAATTAATTATTTTTTTCTTCTTTCTTCCTCATCAAATCCATAAAACAATCTTCAATAGTAGGTTCGGTTTTTTGAACAACAACATTTTGAAATCCTTCTGAAATCAATTGTTTTGCGAATTCATTTTCGTTCAATCCATCATTAAAAATTGCATGTAAAAATTCTCCAAACGGATAAACAGTTTCTAAATCACTTGATTTTTCCAGTGTTTTAAGGAGCTTATAAATATTATCCGCTTTAACCGAAAACAATTTCTTATTAAATGATTTTATGATATTATCTGGTTTTTCAATTGAAAGTATACGTCCATCCTGAATAAGAGCAACACGGTCACACAAGCTTGCCTCATCCATATAAGGAGTTGAAACCAAAATGGTGATCCCCACATTCTTTAGTCGCATCAGCATTTCCCAAAATTCTTTTCGTGAAACAGCATCAACGCCGGTTGTAGGTTCATCAAGGAAAAGCACGTCGGGCTTGTGAATCATGGCGCACGACAATGCCAGTTTTTGTTTCATACCACCGGATAATTTTCCTGCAAGCCTGTCCTTAAAAGGCTCAATCTGACTGTAAATATCTTTTACCAGGTGATAGTTTTCTTCAATAGTTGTTCCGAAAATAGTTGCAAAGAATTCAAGATTTTCTTTTACCGACAAATCCTGGTACAACGAGAATTTACCGGGCATATAGCCAACAATATTCCTTATTTGTTTATATTCCTTAACAACATCAAAACCTTCAACAGTTGCCGAACCATTATCTGGTTTAAGTAATGTTGTAAGAATGCGGAATAGCGTGGTTTTGCCGGCACCATCAGGACCAATGATTCCAAACAATTCACCTTTTGAAACAGAAAAAGATGTTTCATGCAAAGCCTGAACTTTTTCGTAAGATTTGGTTATATTTTTTACTTCAACTGAGACCACTTTTTCTTATTCAATCATTTAATCATTCTTTAATTAAAATTTCACCTCTCCCGGCATTCCAATCTTCAAAGTACCGTCATTCTTAACTTTCACTTTTACGGCATAAACCAGATTTACACGTTCTTCTTTTGTTTGGATGATTTTCGGTGTGAACTCAGCTGATGAAGAAATCCAACTGACTATGCCTTCATATTCTTTTAGATCTTTTTCATTTTTATCAACCAGCACTTTAACTTTTTGTTCCAGTTTCAAATTCGGTAATTGTGCACCGCTTACATAAACCCGCAAATAAATATAATCCAGATCGGCTATTTTATATAATGCTTTTCCCTGAATTACAACCTCGTTAGCTTCAGAATATTTTGTAAGAACAGTTCCTTCAATAGGATTAATAATATATGAACGTTTAATTTGATCGGTCAGTTGGGCTATTTGTTTATCATATGCCTCAAGTTCATTAAGTACAGGCTCGTTCTGCGTTTCAATTGATGACATTTGTTTTTCATAAACAGCAATCACTCCATTAATGTTGTCAATCTGTTGCTGAGTAGCAGCGCCATCTTTAAACAATTTCTCCAATCTGTTTTTTTCAACTTCAGAAGTTTTTTTCTGTTCTTCAATAACTTTTATCTGAGCAGTAATATAATCAGCTTTATTTGAAGCTGCCTTACGTTGAGCAATCAATGCTTCGCGCTTTAGTGCTAGTTGAACGGTATCTATCAAAGCCACAGTATCGCCCGATTTCAGCGCCTGTCCTTCATCAACTTTTAGCCAAAGAATTTTTCCCGCACTTTCTGAAGATATGGTAACTTCAGTCGATTCGAACGTTCCGTAAGCATCCGACTTATCGCTGCCGCCGTTACATGCTGCCAGTAAAATAATTGCCGAAAAAAGAATTATATGTGTTTTCATAAAGAAATATTTATTGTTCATTTAAATTTTTAACCGCAAAGATTCGCAGAGTTTATCGCAAAGAAAGCAAAGAAAAAAAATCAATTTCTCCCATTCACCATTTCGCCATTTCTTTCGACTCGCTACTTGCATCTTGCTACTCATTTATTTTAAAAGTTTCCTTTCAATGTCAAATAATCAACTTTTGTTTTAGCTAATAGAATTTTATGTGACTGTAAATTTATTTTCGATTGTAATAGATTGTTCATTTCTGTAAGATATTCCGTTGATGTTATTGTTCCGTTTTCAAGTTGCGATTCGGCAGTTTTCACAACTTTTTCGCGAATGCTGATGATGTCATTATCACTCTCTATCATGTTTTCATATTTTGCAATGTCTGCAATATATTTTTCCAGAAGAATTTTTATCCCCTGGTTAAAAGTTTCCTTCTGTGTTTCGAGGACTTGCTTTTGAATATCTATTATTTTTTTATCATTCTTCGTTTCGTTCCAATCCCAAAGTGTCCACGATACTTTTGCACCAAGCATATAAAAAGCATCAAATGTATTTGAAAGCATATTCAATCCCGGACGACCATATCCTAATTGCCCAAATGCCGCAACTTTCGGCATAAGTTTGCAATCGAGTAACGATTTTGAAATATCAAGTTTTTGTTCTTGCAATTCAAAAACTTTTACTTCGGGTCTCTTATTATCATAATTTGTAGAAATAACAGATGCTTCAGGAAGTTTTAATTTTGCACTATCCGGAATGGTGATGTTCAGATAATCCCCAAGCATTTTATAACCGGAAGAAATGCTATAATCAATTTCAGAAATTTGCTGATCGATTTTAATAATTTCAGCTTTCAGAACAAGTGCATTGCTCTCAAGAACAACACCGTTCTTCACTCCAGATTCAATTTTAGCAAGTTTATTCTGAACATCTTTTTTTGAAATTTTCAACAACTTCTTATTTTCCTGAAGTGTAATTATTGAAAAATAAATAGTGTTTACTTTATCTTTCAGTTTGTACAATTCCGATTCAACACTTTGCAAATCGGCCTGAATACTGGCTTTTTCGAGTTTATTCTTTGCCGAAACCAGTCCGCCGTCATAAATAACCTGAGTAACATCAAGTGTTGCTTTATAAGCATCTTTGTACAATGATGGAATCTCAACATTCGGAATTTTTATAGGTAGCTCGGTGGTTTCCGATTGATAAGTAGCTTGTCCGTTCAATGCAATTTGCGGAAGATATGCTTTCGCATTATCCGAAAGATTTATTTCGCTTGCATTATTTAATAAATTTTTTTGTTTTAATAACGGATAATTTTCCAGCGCTTTCTGCTGACAAAAATCAAGAGTCAGCGTATCAGTTTGTGAAAACACCTGCTGGTTGAGCGCAGTCGAAACCAGCATTATCATTAATAAAAACAAAAGCAAAATATATTTTTTCATTTTTTAATGGAATTAATTACAAATCTTTTCACTTCTTCTTTTCTTTCCGAAATAAATTGTTGATATGCATTGCTATCGTTATTAAAAATAAATCCCTGAAGTATAGGCTTTCCAATAAATGGAAATATACACATCCCAAGAATATTAATAAGTAAATGAATAGGATTTACAGGACGAATGTTGCCTTTCTCAACTTCTTTTTGAATCATCATTCCAAAATACTCCGGATTAACTCCAGAATGTTTAATAATCTTTATAAACCGTTCCGGATTACGGTTTACTTCATGAAGCACAAATACCGGCAAATGAGGATTCTGTAAAAGCATTGTAATATAAATATCAACGAATGATTCTATCTTTTCAAAAATTGTTTTTTCGTTATTCACAATTTCGGCAACACGCGGGAAGAACTGCTCAAATGCCTCTTTTGATATTGCATCGAATAACTTGTCCTTGCTCCTGAAATAATAATGAAGCAACGCTTTGTTCATTTTGGCTTCATCGGCTATCTCCTGCATGCGTGCCCCATCAAAACCTTTCAATAAAAAAACTTTCTTTGCTGCTTCAAGAATTATTTTTTCCGTACTTTTATCGCTGGTATTCATTGTTTTAAATTATGGTTATTATTTTTAACTATACGGTTTAATTATATAGTTTAACCATTTGGTAAAATTAACAAATAAAAATGATTTGTCAAGTGTTTTATTAAAAAACTTTTCCTATTTAAATCTTTTTATTAAATTTGTGGAATTATAGTCTTTATTTTTATATTAATTTATGGACTTGGTATGATAAAAAGAGCTTATAATCTTTCGGAACACCTAAAAGAAGGTAAAGTTCTGGTAATATATGGTGCACGCCGCGTAGGAAAAACTACAATTGTACGCAATTATCTCGAGCAAAGTAATCTTAAATTCAAAGCTGATGTTGGTGATGATATGAGAATTAGAAGATTGTTTGAATCTCTTGATTTGAAATTACTGAAAGAATATGCTGAAGGTTATGAACTTATCTTTATCGATGAGGCCCAACAAATACCCAAGGTAGGAAATTCACTAAAATTGCTTATTGATAACATTCCTGGATTAAAAATAATTGCAACAGGTTCGTCTTCTTTTGAACTTTCAGGAATGATTGGAGAACCACTAACAGGCAGAAAAAATACACTTTTATTATTTTCATTCTCGCATTCAGAGCTTTCAAATTATTTTTCAAAATATGATTTACGTCAACAAATTGAAGATTTTTTAATTTATGGATGTTATCCGGAAGTTGTTCTTTCAAAAAGCCGACAAGAAAAAATATCCTGTATTGAGGAGTTGGTCAATTCATATCTCTTAAAAGATATTCTTACTTTGGATAAAATAAAATCACCTGTTACTTTATCAAATCTATTAAAATTACTGGCTTTTCAGATTGGGAGTCCTGTATCATTAAATGAGCTTTCAACAAAATTACATATTGATATAAAGACTGTAGGTCGTTATCTTGACTTACTTGAAAAATCATTTGTAATTAAAAAAATAAATGGATATAGTAATAACTTAAGGGATGAAGTTACTTCAAAGTGTAAATATTATTTTCTGGATAACGGAATAAGAAATGGTGTTATAAGTCTTTTCAATAAAATAGAAGACCGAAATGATATCGGGCAGTTATGGGAAAATTTTATGGTTTCAGAACGAATTAAGAAAATAACATACGATGAACTTCTCCCTGTTCAATACCATTTCTGGCGAAATTATAGTGGAAAAGAAACCGATTGGATAGAAATAATTGACGGTAAAATGACTGCTTATGAATTCAAATGGAAAGCAGAAAAATCTAGACAAAAACAAGCATTTACAAAAATATATACAGATGTAAATTATCATGTTGTTAATAGTGAAAATTACCTTGATTTTTTACTATAAATCATTCTTGCTTTATGAACTCCCTTTATTTCATAGCCATAACCCCTGATGACGTAGTTTCTAAAGAAGTTGTTGCATTGAAAAATCATATGGCTTCAACCTATTCTTCTAAGGCTGCGCTTACTTCGCCTCCACACATTACTTTGTATCCACCATTTAAAATGGATTCAATTAAAGAAAACGAACTTATTAATACATTGACTGATTTTGTTAAAGGGAAAGTTCTCTTTTCTTTTAATTTGAAGAGTTTCGGATGTTTTAAACCAAGAGTCATTTTTATCAATCCCGAACCAAGTAAAGAATTGAATTTATTACACCAAAAACTCATAATTCATTTAAAAGAAAAAATAAATCTTTACGATTCACAAAACGAACGCCCTTATCATCCTCATATGACCATTGCCACACGCGACTTACAGAAAGAATATTTCTTCAAAGCATGGGATGAATTTCAAAATAAAAAATTCAATGCAACATTTAATGTCGATTCAATCGTTTTGTTAAAACACAATGGTAAAAATTGGCTTATCTATAAAATCTTCAGACTTTTATAATAAAACATTCAAAATTTAATATTTCATTAGCTTTTCTAAAAATAAAAAGTTTTACCTTTGCTTAGCCTATTGATATACAAGGAAAAATGGGAGAATTATATAATAAATTACAGGAAGATATCCGGTTTCAGGAAGGGATAAAAGCTTGTATCAATTGCGGCACATGTACTGCAATTTGTCCGGCTGCAGAATTTTACAATTACGACCCCAGAATGATCGCTGATACCGTTCAAAGCAAAGACGATGATGAAATTCTTGCTTTGCTAAAAGGTGAACAAATTTGGTATTGCGGCGAATGTATGTCGTGCAAAACCCGCTGTCCGCGTGGCAATACGCCCGGACTGATTATTTGCGCACTTCGTTCGCTTTCACAAGACTTAGGATATTTCACCGAATCGGAAAAAGGACGTCAACAATTGGCAATAAAAAGAACTGTCGGTCAATGGACCCTTGACTATGGATATTGTCTTTATCTTGAAGGAGTAACTACAAGCAACCATCCGGAACAAGGACCAATATGGGACTGGAAACAAAAAAACTGGAGAAAAGTTTTCGACAGACTTGGCGCTAATTATAAAGGCGAAGGTCCCGGCATTCTTCGTAAAATACCAGAAGAAGCACTCGATGAACTTCGTAAGATATTCGAAGTGAGTGGTGGTAATGAACGTTTCCGGAAAATTGAAGAATTCTCAAAAAAGAAAGCCGAAGAACTTAACATGAAGTTTGACGAAACAAATGAAAACGAATATTTTAATCATGTTTTTTCACACAACAGCAATAAACACTTTCGTGAAGATTAAAATTATTGAACGATGAAAACAGAAGGAAAAAGTGCTATCTGGAAAGACTATCAGAAAGAAATTGCTGATGACAAATATTTTTATGTAAGAAGCTGTGTTCGCCAGAATTTTTTCCCTGGAGCTGAACAAACGTTTCTTCGCATCATGCGTGATGAGCTTGGTAAAGATGTTTACGAACATCCATGCCATACAACCTGTACAGGCATTGGCTATCATGCCGATGTAGTTCCTTTCGACACTGCAATGACCGTTGTTGCACGACAGTTTGCTTTGATGACCGAATCGGGTTATGAAAACCTGGTTCCTTCATGTATTACTTCTTTCGGGCTTTATACCGAAATTCTCGAAACATGGCATCACTCACCCGAAACAGAAGAAAGAGTAAGAGGCTACCTGAAAAAAGCTACTGGACGAGAGTTTAAGATTCCAAAGAATCTGGCTCATGCGAGCGATGTGATTTTTAAATTCCGCAAAGAAATTGCACAGAAAGCAAAATACAAATTGATCAATAAAAATACCGGTGAACCTTTAAAGGTAGTTGAACACATTGGATGCCACTATGCCAAAATGTTTCCACATGTAGGTGTTGGTGGTGCTGAATATCCTTATGTTTTAGTTGGAATGATTGAAGACTGGGGCGGACAAATTGTTGATTATCCTGAACGTCGCCATTGCTGCGGGTTTGGATTCAGGCAGTATCTGGTTCAGGCTAACAGGGGTTATTCTGTAGCTTGTTCTCATAAGAAATTTGAATCAATGGAACCGTATAAACCCGATATGATCATTACCAATTGCCCGGGTTGCCCTATGTTCCTTGATAAATGGCAATATACCATTGCCGAAATGGAAGGAAAAACTTATGGTCAGGATGGACAGGGAATTCCAGTGTTTACTTTTGAAGAAGTTGCAGGAATGGTTCTGGGCTACGACCCATGGGATATAGGATTACAGGTTCACCAGGTTTCATGCGAGCCTATTCTTGATAAAATAGGAATACCTTATGACCCTTCAAAAAAATATTCTGATAAAAGTGGAACATTCCTTGGAATTCCAGAAAAACCAGTAAATCTGAAGACATATTAAAGGTATAGGGTATAGGGGGTATAAGGGTATAAATTATCATAGATTAAAAATGATTGAGATAAAAAAATATAATTCTATTATTGAAGATACTTCAAGAGTTGAAGAGGTTCTTGAAAAATATAATGAACAAAAGGATTTCACCACTCTCGAAGCATGGAAAAAAGTAAGATTAATAAAATTATTTTTCTATCAAAAAGTTATTCCTTGTCTTCCGCCTGAAGAAAAACATAATCTGGATTTTCAAATTCGTAAAGCTTGTATTAGCGGAACAGCAAATATTTCTGAAGGTTATGGCCGTTATCATTATCAGGAAGGAATTCAGTTTTATCGTATTTCAAGAGGGTCTCTTTACGAATTAAAAGATCATCTGATTTCTTGTTATGATTTATGTTATATCAATAAACAAGTATTTGAAGAAGGAATTAAATTAATAGAAGATGCAAAAATTACATTAAACGGATATATCAAATTTGTTGAATCTCAAAAAAAGTTAAAATGAAAAAATAATGGTATAATGGAGAATTAATATACCGTATACCCTTATACCATATACCATATTTTAAAAAATGAAAAAACGAGTAACAATAATAGGCGGAGGTATCGCGGGCATGGAGACTGCTACCTACCTGGCTTCCATGGGATATGAAACAACTTTGCTTGAAAAAAGTAATGAAATAGGTGGTCATCTGCTGAACTGGGAAAAACTTTTTCCAACAATGCGCTTAGGTAAAGATGTTGTAAATTTTATCGATAGAGGTATTGAACTTTCAAAAACCAATGTGATTAAAAATGCGGATATTATAGATGCTAAAAAAGCCGGAAATATTTTTTCAGTAAAACTTTCTGATGGAAGAACATTTGAATCGGATGCAGTTGTTGTTGCTACCGGTTACGATTTATTCGATGCAAGAAAAAAAGAGGAATACGGTTACGGAATTTATGATAACGTAATTACTTCAGCCGAACTTGAAATTCTTTTAACAAAAGAAAAACATGTTCTTACCCCTACCGGAAAAGTTCCTAAAAGAGTGGGTTTTGTTCATTGTGTAGGTTCGCGCGACGAAAAAGTAGGAAATGTTTATTGTTCAAAAGTTTGTTGTGTTACAGCAGTTAAACAATCTATCGAAATAAAAGAAAAAAATCCTGATGCAGAAGTGTTCTGTTTTTACATGGATATGCGAATGTTCGGAATGCATTTCGAATCGCTGTATAAACAGGCACAGGAAAAATCAGGAGTGAATTTTATTCGTGGCCGACTATCGGAGGCCTGCGAAAACATGGATGGCTCAATACTTGTAAAAGTTGAAGACACACTTGCCGGAAAGCCACTAAGAATGAGTATTGACTTGCTTGTTCTTATGGTAGGAATGGTTCCTTCAGAAGGAACAAAAAAAATTGGTAATATGCTTGGGTTGAATTTTGGCGCAAACGGTTTCCTGAAAAGCCAGGATCAGCATAGTTTATCTGTAGTATCAAATGTTCCCGGTGTGTTTTTTACTGGCTGTTGTGTTTCGCCACGTACCATCAACAATGTATTTGCCGATTCGCGCTCTGCTGCAATTATGACTGCCAGCTATATAGAAGGTTATCCCATTGAAAAAAGAATTGCAGAGTTAAAATAATGAAAAATTTCGGATATACTATAAATAAAGACAGGCAAATCGATTTCGATAAAACCGATAAACGAATTTCCGAATATGTTCGCGAACACGAACCTTCTTTTAATATTTGTATTGCCTGCGGAACCTGTACTGCTACATGTAGTTCAGGAAATTTTACTGAGTTAAGCCTGCGAAAAATAATCACCCTTGTCAAACGTGGCGACACAAAAGGAATACAAGCCGAAATTTCAAAATGTATGCTTTGTGGAAAATGTTTTTTGGCTTGCCCGCGTGGTGTAAATACCCGAAATGTAATTATTAAAATTAGTCAGGCTCTAGAAAAATATAATATATGAATTACGACCCGTTTATATTACCTTTTTCCATAGGGGCTTCAATCCTTATACTTACTCTTATTCTTAAGTATGGATACTGGATTTACAAACTCGATAAAGATGAAAAAATAAAAATAGTTCGAGGATTTTTCAGTATAAAATTATTTAAAGGTATTCGTGAAGTATTCCTGGAAAGTTTGATTCACCGTAAAATTTTTAAAGAAAACGCATTGCTTGGTTATATGCACATGAGCCTTGCCTTCGGTTGGTTTCTATTGATAATAGGCGGTTCGCTTGAATCAAAAATTCATTCGCACCGACCTTTCAATATGCCTTATGAACCCATTTTCTTCAAATTTTTTAATCACAATATCAATATTTATCCGTGGGCTGATGAATTCAAATTTATCATGGACTTCCTTTTGTTACTGGTACTTTCAGGTGTTGTACTGGCTTTAATAAAAAGAGTTTGGTCGCGATTATTCGGAATGAAGAAAACCACGAAACTAAGAATTGGTGACCGTTTTGCATTAATTTCATTATGGCTGATTTTTCCCTTGCGTTTTTTTGCCGAAAGCATCACATCAGGATTGTACAATAATGGTGGCTTTTTAACCGGAAATGCTGGAAAAGTTTTCGCTTACACATTACCTCTCGAAACGCTTTATTATCCAACATGGTGGGCTTATTCATCTGTTCTTTGTGTATTTTTCCTTGCCCTGCCTTACTCGCGATATATGCATATCTTTACCGAAGCTGTTTTAATTTTCCTAAGAAATTTCGGAATAAAAAGCTGTAAAGTTTTTAATGCTTATTCAAAAGTAGAAGTTTATTCTTGTTCGCGTTGCGGACTGTGTATTGATAAATGTCCATTGTTAACTTCTTCCCGAATAAAAGATACCCAGGCTGTATATTTCCTTCAATCTGTACGGAATAAAAATGTCAAAGAAGAAAAAGCATTTGATTGCTTGCTTTGCGGACGATGCCAGGAATTCTGCCCGGTTGGAATAGGATTAAACAACATTCGTGTTTCTCAGCGACTTGATTTCGCACCCGGATTACAGAATTTTAATTTTATTAATCCTCAACAAAAAGAAAAAGCTACGGTGGCTTATTTTGCAGGGTGTATGACTCATCTTACTCCTACTATTAAAATTGCCATGGAAGAAATTTTTAAAAAAGCAGGAACTGATTATACTTTTATTGACAAAGATGGAGGAATCTGCTGTGGCCGTCCATTAATGGTTTCGGGAGAGATTATGAAAGCTCATAAACTGATTGAAAAAAATCATAATCTTATTAAAGAATCAGGCGCTAAAACTTTAGTTACCTCCTGCCCTATCTGCCTGAAATCGTTCAAAGAAGACTATAAGCTGAATATTGAGATAATTCATCATAGTCAATTTTTATTACGATTAGTTAATGAAAGAAAAATCAGCCTCAATAAATCCGAAATAAAAGCCGTTTATCACGACCCATGTGAACTTGGCCGTGGATGTGGTGTGTACGAAGAACCCCGTCAGTTGCTCCAAAAAACGTTATCACTTCAACGAATTAAGAATGAAAAAGAAAGCAGTATGTGTTGCGGTAACAGTATTGGTGGACTTCATGTAAATCATGTACAACGCGAAGCAATTACTATGGATGCAACTGCTGCATTACTTAAATATAAACCCGAACTTATTGTTACATCCTGCCCTTTGTGTAAGAAAACTTTTGCAAAAAATCCTGAAACCGGAGTTAAAGATATTGCTGAAGTTGTTGTAGCTTCGATGAGAAACTAAACAGAAATAAAGTATGATAGTTTTAGGTTGGTGGCAACTGGTTTGGGTAAATGTTTTTTGTTATACAGAATCTTAGCAGATTTGTAAAGCAAAATGTGCTTAGATTCTGTTATGCCGATAGGAAATTTTGCAACCGAACTTGTGAGCTCATGAATACCTTTAAAATAAAATAAGTTATGAATAAATCATTTCCGTATCGGTATAATAGAGTTTATACTATAGGACTATAACCATTGACTTAACAAGCTGCCCAAACCTTCAACCATTGACTATAATTAACTGGCAATAGCTATCTTCAATTTTTGTCCAACGTATAACTGGCTTTTAGCGGTAAGGTTATTCCATTTTTTAATTTCCTCAACCGAAACGCCTTTATATTGGTTAGCTATTCCCCAAAGCGTATCACCTTTTTGAACAGTATGGTATACGATTTTTGTAGTGGGAGAAACCTGTGTTTTGGTTTCTGTTTTAGTATTATTAGCAGCAACAGTAGGTGTAACAGAAGTTTTACTGGTGTCTTTGACTGTAGGATCCTGAACATACAAAACTTGTCCCGGATAAATATTATATGAATTTAATTTATTCCACTGTTGAATTTGATTAATAGTAGTTTTGTATTTTTCAGCAATAAGCCCCAAACCATCACCTGCTTTAACAGTATATGTTTTATCAGAAACATTTGAATTGCTTTTTAATGATGTATCAATTGTATTTAAAGTTGTTGTGGTAGTTTTACTTATGTTTTTATATGCATAATATTTAGCATTTTGAATGGAATCCTTTATCTTTTGTTGTTTTAATTTTTCTGCAAGAAGTTTTTCTTCGGCAATCATGGCTTTGGTTTTATACAGGTATAATGAATCTTCATTTGCTATATAATCACCAATATAGGATTTTGGTAATCTTAATATATAATAATCGTTTCCAAATGCCGGAATTATACTTTGTTTATACATCGGATTCAGGTAAGTTACGTCTTCAATAGGAATATTCAGTGCTTCCGATATTTGATCGAATGTAAGTTTATTTTTTACTGTAACCGTATCAATTTCATAGCTTTTAAAAGTAGGTTCTATCGCATATAAATTATGTTCTTCTGCATAATTCATTACATATACAACAGCAATAAAAGCAGGAACATAACCCTGTGTTTCACGGGGAAGGTATTTTTTTATTTTCCAGAAATCCATTTCCCCGTTTGCTTTTCTGATCGCTTTATTCACATTACCCGGACCTGAATTATATGCAGCCAAAACCAGTGACCAATCTTTATAAATAGCATAGAGATCTTTAAAGTGCCTGCAGGCAGCAATGGTTGATTTTAAAGGATCGAAACGATCATCTATATATGAAGTAACTGTTAAATTATACATTTTTCCTGTACCATAAATAAATTGCCATAAACCATTGGCTGCTGCCGGAGATTTTGCAATAGGGTTAAGAGCCGATTCAACAACTGCCAGATATTTTAGTTCAAGAGGAATATGATATTTGTCCAGGTATTCTTCAAATAAAGGAAAATAATATTTTGATAAACCAAGAATCCGTTGGGTTAAAGCGCGCTTTTTAACTGCATACAGATCAATAAAATTTTTAACATCAATATTATAAGTCAACCCAAAAGGAGATTCAGAATTTAATTTTGCTATTCTTTGTGCATATACAGAATCAGAAAATGAAGGAACATATCCGGCTGCATAATTGTATTTATTACTTGGTTTTTTTTCTGTACTGACAGCTTTTTCAAAACAATTTAATAATGCTAAACTATCTAATGCGGCAACAATAGGGTTATCTTTTTTTATCACTACCGGAACAAAACCAGTATCCTTTGCATTACTGATATTTTGGCCTGTAAGCTTTCCGCTTATGAAAATATAAGTAATGAAAACCAATAATAACAATATTTTTGCGTGCTTCATATGATAGTTATTTAGGTGTTTGTGCTTTATAAACTAATTAACGTCTGAAATGGTTGTTTTATTTCAGTTTTAGTTTTGCAAGATAATAAATTTTTTTAAAAAATTTATTTCTGTTAACAAGTTTTCAACAACAGGTTGTTGTTAATAACATTTATAATTCCACACTAAACAAAAAGAAAAGTAAATATATATTTGAATCGTATGAGAGATATTTTATCACATACCTATATGAAATGCAATATTTTTTTGAATTTAATATTCAGATAATGAAGATGATGATTTCATCATTTTAAAATATTCCTGATATAAACAATAGAAATATTTTATTAATAAAATTGAAACATTAACTGATATTATTCTTTGGTTTCTTCCGGTTTGTTATTTCCTTTATCATCAGGCTTGTCATCTGCTTTAGAAGCATCTTTGAATTCCTTTACTCCTCGTCCAAGGCCTCTCATTAATTCAGGAATTTTTTTCCCTCCGAATAATAGAAGAACAATTACTAAGATTAGTATTATTTCTAATGGTCCTATTCTACCCATAATATAATTTTTTTTCTCCTTTTATTATAATGCTGAACCGGCTAACTCCTCCTTTAACCGGTTCAGGCATTACAAAAAGTGTTTTATTTAAATCATTCTTTTTATTTATATATAGCTTACTATTATTGGATTTGATTCTGATTTTGATTCTGATTGTAATAATAGTAATAGCTGTAATAATTGTAGTAATAATAGTAGCTGTAGTAGTTATAATAATAGTAATAGCTGTAATAATTGTAGTAATAATAGTAGCTGTAGTAGTTATAATAATAGTAATAGCTGTAATAATTGTAGTAATAATAGTAGCTATAGTAGTTATAATAGTAATAATAACTATAATAATTATAGTAACTAGCATAGCTATAATAATTGTAATAATAGTAATAGCTGTAATAATTGTAGTAATAATAGTAGCTGTAGTAGTTGTAATAGTAATAGTAGCTATAGTAGTTATAATAGTAATAATAACTGTAATAATTGTAGTAATAATAGTAGCTGTAATAGTTGTAGTAATAGTAATAACTATAGTAATCTGAATAGTTGGAATAATAATAACTATAATAGTTATAATAATCGTAATAGTTACCTTCTGTGGTACGTTCAGGTTGTTCGTTACCACTGCGGGTTATTGATGAAAATGCCGGAAGAGCTGCAAAAAGCCCGGCTAGCCCAAGAGTTTGCTTGGCAGCACGTTTTAACGCATCTCTTCTTGACAGCTTAGAATCTTTATCCTGATTTTGCTCAGGGTTCTGGCTGTTCATGATTTCCGAGTCATTGGAGGAGTTGCTCATTTTTTAATTTTTAATTAATACTTTATTTATAAATTAAATTATAAAAGTGTAAATATAGCATTTATTATTTTATCCAAAGGAATTTTATCCATACAATGTTCTTGCTTCAATGGACAAGGGGTTGGATAGTTATTCGATAATCCGGGTCCCAAACATTCATTGCGCAGATGACAATGATCTAATGGAGCTTCAACATGTATATGCTCTGCATACCCGTACACACTTGATTTTGTCGGACCCCACAAAACAACCGCCGGTTTCTCTACCAGGTGTGCGGCATGCATGATAAAATTATCCGATGTTACTACAAAGTTACATCTTTTTAACAAAGAAATCAACTGCCGTGGTGAAGTTAAATTTAAAAGAGAATAAGCTCCTTTAATATGCATATCCTGCATCTTTCCTACCTGGATTACCAAAACTCCTTCCGCATTGAGCCTTTCCACAATATTGTGCCACGCCATAGGATGCATCATTTTGCGGGGTGAATCGGTTGAAGGTGAAATAATAATATTTTTCTTTTTCCAGGGAATGATATTATTTAACAATGGGTCGTCTTCCAGTTCACCGGGGATAAATAATTTTTCCTCAACAGGTGTTTTTAATCCGAATTTTTCGGCAAGTAACTGAAAAGCCCTGAATTTGCCTGAAGTATATCCTTCCGCATCCCAATAATTCAATTCAATAAATTTTGCATCTTTCGGTGGATAACCAACTTCTTTTATTGCCGGATGACCGCGTAAAATATTTGTATATTTCGTGCGCCTTACAAGATTGTATTTTTTTTGAGGATCTGAATCGTGTGCCAGTTTCAGCACTCCCGAAAGCATAAGAATATCGCCATAACCACCCAGCGGATTTATCCAAAGTTCATCGTTCCCCGGTTCAATAACCTTTGTTTCTTCAACTTCAGGTTTTATCTTTTTTTCGATTGTTTTTTTCTCAGTTTTTGCCATAAATTAAAATCGTATTCCTGTTATGGGGAAAAAATATTTTTCCAAAAATAACTTTTTCCCTTCACATCTGTTAGTGCGATGTTTAAAATCTTTGTATTTAATATAAGAATCGAGAGGGCAACCGCCATGACAGAATTCCCACCACGGGCACCCTTTACATTCTCCATTCATTAAAATATCGTTGCGTTCAATAAATTGTTCGCGCTGTTTGTCTTTCATTATGTCTATCAATGAGCGTTCATTGATATTTCCGTACGAAATAATTTCCCAGTCGCCGGCACGTCCGCACTGCGAAGCTTCACCGCTGGGACCGATATAAACATGCCCGTAAGCACATCTGCCGGTATCTTCGCACCCTACCGTTTTTTTCTTTTCAATAATATTTTCAACAAACATTTTGAAAGGATTTACCTGCGGAAAACGATTGCGGTGTTTCCACCATTCCGGGAAAATAGCGCCCAGAAAATCGGCATATTCTTCGGTGGTAATACCTATGTTCTCCCTGTCTTCACCATAAATTAAAACAGGGTTCAGCATAAATCCACCGCTTAATTTCATATTGGTGAGATAATAAAAAATATCAAGCGGTCGGGCTAATGATTTTTTTGTAACCACATAAATAAAACCCCAACCGAAATTATGCTTCTCTAATAAGTTTAATCCTTTAAAAAATCGACTGTTGTATGATACAGAATCTCTTTCCGCTCCGGGACCGCGAACTCCTGCAATAGGGTCGAAACTGGTGCCTACCTGGTTTATTCCTAACTGACGAAACAACCCAAGGAATTTTTCATTCATCAAAGTAAGGTTCGATTGAATAGCATGGTCGATGCGGTGTTTGGTATCCCTGCAATGTTTTTCCTGTAATTCAATGGCTTTCTGAAAATATTCCTCACCCAGTAATAACGGTTCGCCACCATGCCATATTAACTGTATTCTTTCCTGCGGAATTGATTTCAGGTATTCGTCAATATTCTTAAATATCAATTCCAACAACTCATACGACATGGTTTTGGGCTTCTTGCGTACTACCACATCACAATAAATACAATTGGAGTTGCACTTTTCAGTAGGCTTGAAAATTATAGTTGCCATACTTCCCTCTCTCTTTTCTTATGTTCCGAAGCCAGGAAATGGTCGGTGGCTTCCATCAGGTCGGCAAAGAATTTCTGACAACCCGGGTTTCGTTCAATGGTATCAGTAAATTTCCCCATGCATACACGCCACGACGGGCAAAAAGCACAAGTGTTATTTTGCAGGAAAAAGTTCTGCCATTCATGTAAAGCTTCTTCAAACTTTTTATTCTTCTTAATATCATTTAATTCATTAAGTCCTTTGGCAATAAAATTTCCTTTTTGCAGATCTTTACGCGATATAGCTATATTCTCATCTTTATCAATATGAAGATAAATATTAGGATTGTTGAAATAAACTGTACCAAAATCAGTCAGTCTTTCCGGGTTATAGCGGCTTGCAATAAACTGGAAGGGCTCCATGACCCCGTGATGAACTTTTCCATACAAGGCATAAGTCATCAGGTCGTTCAAAGCTTCCCAGTCGAAATCACTTTCACCAAATTCAAGTCCGCAGTTGATATGCAGCGACGAAATAATATGCAGCGCTGTAAAATTTTCTTTCTTATCAGAATTCAGGAAAATACGGATGTTCAAGTCGCGTATCAGCGGCAGACGCATCATAAATTCCTTGAATGGCCCCATTTCGCCGGCATAAATAGCAATAGGAATTCCTTTCCAGCTTTCGTGAAACGGAACTGCTGCCAGTGAGCCTTTTGAATAAACCACTACACAAATCACCCTGTTGCTTCTTTGCATAGCTGTATGATATACATGCGGTATCTGCTCAAAATTTGGAGCAATAACAACTAAACTTTCATCATGCAAACGACTGAGTAAACTCTCGTCAAACGGACAAACTAAAATATGTTCTCTCATTGATAAATTTCTTTAAATCGTACATTAGCTTCTTTCAAAAAATGATTGTATGAATGAGCTAAACAACCCCCCATGCAAAGCATTTCCTCGCGATAAACACAATCGTCGCATTCATCAAAAATTCCGGCAACTTCGGTTCTCACCTTCTGGTGCAGGTTGCGGTAATAGTCGCGTATTTCATGAACCGAATTAAATTCGTAAAGTGATTTTTTATGAATGTTCGATAATGGGAAACATCCCCACACGGTCATATCGGGACCAATATCGATAGCCGGCCCGCAGCCAAAGCTAAGCCTGCCGCTGTTATGCTTGTAAAGCTTTCCTATTTCCTCTTCGTTAAAAATACACATCGGGAAACCACAGTCGAAACCGGCTTTAATTTTCAGGCGTTCCAGAATAGGCAAATACGATACTATCTGCTTGGCCATATCTTTCATTTTATTGATAGGAACATAAACATTATGCTGTCCCGGTATAGGCGATGCAATACCCAGACGGATGTGCCTGTGCAGTCCATATTCATTAATATACTGTAAAATAAAATCTAAGTTGAAATCGGGTTTGTAAATGTTGAAACCGGGAGTGGTCAAATGCCCGAATGCTTTCAGAAACCTGCGTACATTTTCCAGTTCGGAAAAAGGCGACTTATCGGGATTATTCACGTTACATACAAATGAGAACCTGTCGGGCGAAACAGCGCTGAGTGCACGCTCGGCTTCGTTGAACATTTTCTCAGAAAGTATGCCGCTGGTAAATACATTTACATGGAACCTGCGTTCGAGCAGATACATCACAAAATCGACAAACTGCGGATGCAGCGTGGGTTCTCCGCCAAGCAACGAAAGCCCCATTTCATTAGAACTTTCCATAAGGTCGGCAATATAAATCATATTGTCCCACGTAAGAATATCATCGGGTTCGGAATCGGCCATATGTTTTTTTGCGAAACAATAAGGACAGGAACGAACACATTGCTGTGTTAAAAGTACATTAGCCATAAATTATAATTAGCTTAATTTTTTTAATGGAAGACAAATATAATAGTTTTTTACTTACAAGGAAAGATGAACATTAAATGTTCAATATTTAATGTTCAATTATTAATGAAATATTTCCTTATACCCTATACCATTATACCCTTTGAAGTTTAGTATTACAGAGTTTTAGTAGACAAGGTGACAAGTAGACAAGATGACAAGTTGATAAGTTAACAAGAGAAATCAGAATGCAGAATTTAAAATTGGTTAATGGTCATTTGTAGTCATTCATTGTCATTATACGTCTGCGGCGGATTCATTCGTTGTGAATTGCCAACTGAGAATTATTCTATTCCTAAACAGTTTGGAGTTTCCTCAGGAAAAAAGCAGGGAAAAATCAAAACGCTTTAATAGTG
>DAOQAK010000038.1 GCA_035353855.1 Bacteroidales bacterium
GGATAATTTTTGCTGCCAAAAATAATACTTCTCCCCATTTATTTTATGTGAGCCATAATTCTGATGAAGCGATGCTGAAAAAAATCACTAATGATCCAAAAGCTACCTATTATCCAAAAGGAAAATCTGTTTATGTAGAAGATAAAAACAATAAAGGAACTTATAAGTTGACATATCGTTTTGACATCTATGCAAGTAAGCCGATGCAAAGGAAATATGTTTTTGTAGATGCTCAAAATGGAAATGTAATTCTTGATATTAACCGGATTCACAATACTGACGTACCAGGCACAGCTGTTACCAAATATAGCGGAACACAACCCATAATGACTGATAGCACAGCTGCTGGCAGTTACCGCTTACGCGAAACAACAAGAGGTAACGGTATCGAAACGTACAATATGAAAACAGGTACTGCATACGGGAGTGCTGTTGATTTTACCGATACTGACAATTATTGGAATAATGTAAACACCGAAAAAGACGAAATTGCAACCGATGCACATTGGGGCGCAGAAATGACTTATGATTATTATAAAAATACTTTTAACAGAAATAGTATTGATGGAAACGGGTTTAAACTTATAAGCTATGTTCATTATGATGTTAATTATGATAATGCCTATTGGGATGGAACCTGCATGACATACGGTGATGGTGATGGAAGTACATACACTCCTTTTACTGCACTTGATATTTGCGGGCATGAAATCACACACGGTCTTGATGAAAAAACTGCTAATCTCACTTACCAGGACGAATCAGGTGCATTGAATGAAGGCTTCAGTGATATTTTTGGATGTGCTATTGAATGGTATGCAAAGCCGGCAACCGCCAACTGGACAATGGGTGAAGATATAGGAACTATTATTCGTTCGCTATCAACGCCAAAAGCATATTCATGTCCTAACACATACGGAGGTAGTTTCTGGTATACAGGGACACAGGATAATGGCGGAGTTCATACAAATAGTAGCGTAGTAGGTTATTGGTATTATTTACTTGCGCACGGAGGAAGCGGTACAAACGATAACAGCATTTCATACAATATTACGGGGCTGGGAATGAATGCAGCTTCAGAAATAGCATATCGTACCTTAACTGCATATTTACCAAGTTCTGCAAATTATGCTGATACACGTTATTATTCAATAGTTGCAGCTATTGATTTATATGGCCCATGTTCACCTGAAGTTGAAACTGTTGCAAATGCATGGTATGCTTGCGGTGTAGGTGGCCCATACGATTCAACAGTTGTTGCTGGTTTCACTCCATCATTTACCACTTTCTGTACTATTCCTGCTGAAGTAACTTTCACAAACAGCAGTACGAATACAAACATTTATCATTGGGATTTCGGCGATGGAACCACTGATACTTTAATGAATCCGATACATATATATAATTCATATGGTAAATTTACAGTTACTTTAATCGCAGGTGGAAATTGCGGTGCTGATACCATTGTTAAAACTGAAATTATTAATGTAGATTCATTAAATCCGTGTAGTACAAATATGCCAGAAACAGGAACTGCCGCAAATCAAACAGCATGTTCCGGAATACTTTTCGATAGCGGCGGAAGTGATAATTATCAGGATGAGACTAACAGTTCAATCACTATTCAACCTACTGGAGCTGCAAATATTACCTTAACTTTTTCAGAATTTGGATTTGAAAAAGATTACGACTACCTTAAAATATATGATGGCAGCAGCATATCTAACCCTCTTATAGGTAGCTATACTGGAAATACATTACCGAATGGAGGAACAATAACTTCAACATATGGAGCAATTACAATTGTTCAAACTTCAGATGTGCAATTAAACGATATTGGATTTATATGCCAGTGGCAATGCCATTATCCTACTACTCCACCTGAAGCAAATTTCCAAAATGATACTATTTCATGTACAGGAGAAGTTAAATTTTTGGATTTAACTACTAACGGTCCATTAACATGGTTATGGAAATTTGGCGACGGCGACACTTCTACATTACAAAATCCAACACATTTGTATGTTAATGATGGAACATATGATGTTCAGCTTATAACAGGAAATACTTTAGGCTACGATACTCTTACAAAAACAATGTGTGTAACTGTTGACAAACCTGTTGATCCCACAGCTACTTCAGCATGGAGATGCAGCCCGGGTTCTGTAACATTAACTGCAAGCGGCAGTTCATCATTAAGCTGGTTCGATGCACCAATTGGCGGAAATTTAGTTTATGTAGGTAATACTTTTATTACTCCTTATCTTAATAACACAACTACTTTTTATGTTCAGGATGTTGTTGCTGCTCCATCGCTACATGTAGGTCCTGCAGACAATAGTATGGGTAATGGTTCCTATTCATACAGCACTACTCAAAGATATCTTGTATTCGATTGTTCTAATGATATTGAAATTGCATCAGTGCTGGTTTTTTCAGATTCCAGTTTTACACGAACTATCTCATTAGCTAATTCAAGCGGAACAATATTACAGGATACCGCTATTTTGATTCCCGCAGGGCAAAGCAGAGTATATATTCATTTTCCTGTTCCGGCAGGTACAGGCTACAGGCTTATAGCAAGTACTTCTAACGGGTTATTCAGAAATCAGAATGGAGCAGTATATCCATATACACTACAGGATATCGTTTCAATAACCGGTTCAAACTCACAAATCGCAACAGCATATTATTATTTTTATGATTGGGAAATTGTAGGTGGAAATTGTGCAAGCAACAGAGTACCATCAGTTGCGACAATACATTTACCGGCGCCAACAGTAACACCATCAGGAATTGTAAAAATATGTGATGGCGAATCAATAACACTTACATGCCAGCAAGCCGATTCATACTTATGGTCTCCCGGAGGTCAAACTACTCAATCGATTTCTGTTAATACAGAAGGCTTCTATACCGTATTAGCTACAGATAGTATTTGCTCTACTCCTTCCGACTCTGTAGAAGTAGAAGTAGTAAACAATCCACCAATAGCTTCGTTTACAAATACAGCAAACTTCCTGAATGTTTCTTTTACCAATGCTTCTACTAACAGTGATTCTAGTTACTGGAATTTTGGCGATGGTGCTACTTCACAACTTGTAAACCCTACTCACACGTATGCTGCATCAGGAACATATACCGTAACATTGATTACAGAAAATGTTTGTGGCACGGATACATTCACTGTATCAATTACAGTTGAAGGAAATGGCATATCAGAAAATTCCAGTAATTCCGGTTTTGTGATTTATCCTAATCCATCAAATGGAACATTTATAATTGATGCATTGAATTTTAATAGCACTATCAATTATTCTGTTTATGATTTATTAGGGAATATTATAAAATCAGGCATTATAAATAATTCTAAAACTATTATCGATTTGGAAGGAACTCCAAAAGGAATTTATTTTATTCGTTTATCTAATGAAACCATTAATAATGCTTCACGCATAATTATACAATAGTTGCTTTGTGTTTAATTTAAAAGCCGTAACAGAATTTTTTGTTGCGGCTTTTTTATTTATAGAAATGAGAAACTTCAAAGTATTTCATAACAATACTCTTAACATTTATCTTTAAAATCCATCATTTATCAACTCGTTTCAACAAGGTAATTATTTTTTTGTTTTTTATTGTAAATAATATAATATTTGCCGCATAAAAGGATTTATAACTGTCAAAATAAATTATGAAAAATATTTTTTCTCTTATTGGTTTGTTCTTAGTATTTCAAATGAACATAAATGCCCAGATATGGACAACATATACTACCAGTAATGGTCTGGTGTATAACAAAGTGAATTCAATAACTATTGATAAGCAGGGAAACAAATGGATAGGAACATGGAATGGCGTATCGGAATATAACGATACAAGCTGGGTAACATATAATGGTATCAATGGACTTGCAAGTAATTTTGTAAATGTAATTGGTGTGGATTCTATCGGCAATAAGTGGTTTGGCACTAATGGTGGTGCAGGTTTATCTGAATACAACGACACAACATGGACAACATATACAACTTCAAACGGATTAGCACACAATAATGTTTTTGCAATAGCTTTTGATTCGCTTGGTAATAAATGGTTTGGTACGCCTAATGGTGTTTCGTTTTATGATGGAACAAACTGGGAAACTTATAACATTATTGATGGATTGGCAAATAATAATGTACTATCAATAGCAATAGACAAGCAGGGAAATAAGTGGTTTGGTACATACGGTGGTGGTGTTTCCAAATTTGATGATACCAACTGGACTAAATACTTTTCTCTAAATGGACTGTCGAATGATAATGTATTTTGTATCGCTATTGATGAGCAGGGAAATAAATGGGTTGGTACCGAAGTCGGATTAAATAAATTTGATGATGTTTCATGGAAAAGATATTCTACCGATAGCGGATTGGTAAATAACACCATTCAGTCAATTGCTATTGCACCGGATGGATCAATATGGTGTGGTACACCTTCCGGTGTTTCAAAATTCAACAACCATACATGGACTACATTCACTACTGCCAGTAGTGATTTAGTCAACAACAACGTATCTTCAATAGCTGTTGACAAACAAGGTAATATTTGGTTCGGTACGCAAGGTGGTGTCTCAAAATTAAGTGGAGTGAATGATATCATAGAGAATGAACAAGAAGCATTAAGTATTACACTATATCCCAATCCTGCACAAGATGAAATATTTATTAATAATCATCAACATATTGAAAATATTATGGTCTACGATATAAATGGAGCGTTTATTTGTGAAGGGAAAATAAAAAATAATAAAATTGATATTTCAGGTTTAAATAAAGGTTTTTACTTTTTAAAAATTTATTCCAAGAATTTTACATCCACGTTAAAATTTATCAAAATATAAGATTCAGGAATATCCTTAAAGCTATTTAAAATTTATTTATCTATTCTTTGGAAACACGCTCAGTTGATCTCAGAATGGATTAATCCACTCCATCCAGATCAAAAATGCTCATTTGGTTTTCGCTTACAATATTATCTGTTGGGATATCGTAATGCCTGTCGAGATATTCTTTTATTGCTTTACGGGTAAGTTTGTTTAATGTAAGCTTATGAGCATTGCAATACAACTCCAGCATTTTTTTTTGCTTATCGCTTATCTTAAACTGAAGCTTGCGGTATTTAATTTTAGGTCGTTTCTTTTTACGTTTGCGCTGAACCATATATTTCTGTATGGCTAGTAAAATTAATAATTTTATTATTAACTACAAACATGAACTGTTTTTACCAGTTTTGAAATATCGAAATCATTATTTTTCAAAAACTCCAAAATAGAATTATATTTTTCTTCACTGATTTTTTTATCTCTCGCAAGTATCCATAAATACTGCCTGTTCGGGTGCCCAACCACAGCAATACTATAATCATTTTCTAAATATATAATCCAATATTTTCCTTTGAATGGCCAGAAAAACTGCACTTTCAGTTTTGAATTTCCTGTACCTTTTACAATAAAAGCTTTCCCTTCAACTTTTTTCTGTTTACCATCAACGGTACATGTATTCACTACTTTCACATAATTTTTACTTGTAGTAAAATATTCTGCCGAACTACATGAACAGCCTTTCTGGAAAACTTGTGGGAATGCGGCAATTTCATACCATTTCCCGGCATACTTTTCAATATCAACATTATTCACCGTTTGCAAAGGCTTGTATTGTTTACACGAGAAAAGAGATAAAGCAATTATCATATAAAATATTTTTTTCATTATAATATCTTTTTCAATATTTCAATGGTTTTTTCAATTTCTTCAACAGTATTGTATTTACTGAATGAAAAACGAATAGATGTTCTGTCTTCCGGCGATTTTATTTCTCTTAAAACATGCGAAGCGCTTATACTTCCCGAATTACATGCGCTTCCACCTGATGCGGCAATTCCTTCAATATCGAGATTATATAGAAGCATATCCGATTTTTTTGTTCTCGGAAATACAACATTTAAAATATGATAAATCCCGTTTTCTTCCGATTCTCCATTAAAAGCAACATCTGGAATATTTTTTTTCAGCAACTGAACCATATTTGCTTTCAATGATTTTATTTGTGAAATATTTTTATCAAGGTTGCGATGTGCCACTTCAAATGCTTTTGCTAATCCTGCAATACCATAAATATTTTCAGTACCCGAACGCATATTCCTTTCTTGTCCGCCACCATGCAACATAGGCTGAAGCTTTACACCTTCACGCAAATATAAAAAACCAATACCTTTCGGTCCATGAAATTTATGAGCTGAACATACAGCGAAATCAACATTAATATTCCTCAGGTCATTTACAATCTTTCCCATCGACTGAACCGTGTCGCAAAGAAATAATGCATTATTTGAATTACAAATATTGGCTACATCTTTTATTGGAAGTATATTTCCAATCTCATTATTTACATGCATTAAACAAACCAACGATTTCTCTTTTCCTTTCAGCAATTCTTCCAGGTGATTTAAATTTATATTTCCTTTTTTATCAATATTCACAAAGGAAATTTCACATTTATTTTCTTTCCGATAATTTTCGGCAGCATGTAAAACGGCATGATGTTCAATAGGACTGGTAATAATATTTCTGACTCCCAGGTCATTTACACAGCTTCTGAAAACCATATTTATACTTTCGGTTCCGCAACTGGTAAAATAAATTGATGATGGTGAAACGTTCAGCAGTTTCGCAACCATATTCCTTGAATCTTCAATGATAACCCGCGCTTCGCGTCCTAAAGTATGAACAGAAGAAGGATTACCAAAATGCTTTTGCATAACCCGAGTCATTTCATCAATAACCTCTTTGTCGAGAGGCGTGGTTGCTGCGTTGTCGAGATAAATCATTTATGATTTTATATTTTGAAATTTTGATTTTATTCTTTAATAATTTCTTTTATATCCTGGATTATTTTTTTTGCAAGTGTTTCGGCTTTTGCTTCCGAATCGCTTTCAGCATAAATCCTTATGATGGGTTCGGTATTCGATTTTCTTAAATGAACCCAATCCTTTTCAAATTCAACCCTAACGCCATCGATAGTGCTTATGGGTTGTTTGTTATATTTAACTGTCATCTTCTTCAAGATGTTGTCAACATCAATTCCTTTTTCCAATTCAATTTTATTTTTCGAAATAAAATAATTAGGGTAAGCATCACGTAAAGTTGAACATTTCATTTTTGATTTTGCAAGATGAGTAAGGAATAACGCTATACCAACTAATGCATCGCGACCATTATGCAAGTCAGGATATATCACGCCACCGTTGCCTTCACCACCGATAACTGCATCTTGTTTTTTCATCATTTCAACCACATTTACTTCGCCAACTGCCGATGCAAAATATTTCCCTCCATGCTTTTCAGTAACATCCTGCAATGCACGTGTTGAAGAAAGATTTGAAACCGTGTTACCTTTCTTGTTTTTCAAAATATAATCGGCAACAGCAACCAAGGTATATTCTTCGCCAAACATTTCACCATTTTCGCATATTATTGCCAAACGGTCAACATCAGGGTCAACAACAAAGCCAACATTAGCTTTACACTGAATAACTAATTTTGAAATATCTTCAAGATGTTCAGGCAATGGCTCTGGATTATGAGGAAAAACACCATTCGGCTCGCAATATAATTTTTCAATCATGGTAACTCCAAGCGCTTCAAGCAACGCAGGAATAGCAATGCCTCCCACCGAGTTTACACAATCAATGGCAACGCGAAATTTTGCCGCAGCAATTGCATCTTTATCGACCAGTGGTAATTCAAGAATTTTATTTATATGAGATATAAGTGCCGTATCGTATTGCTCAACTTTCCCTATTCTTTCTACCTCACAAAATGATACATCATCTTGCTCAGCAATTTCAAGGATCTTGTTCCCATCAGAAGCTGACAGGAATTCACCTTTCGAATTCAATAATTTCAGTGCATTCCAGTTTTTAGGATTATGGCTTGCAGTGATAATTATTCCGCCATCAGCTTTAAGCATGGCAACCATCATTTCAACCGTTGGCGTGGTTGCTAATCCAACATCAATAACATTTACACCCATTCCGGCTGCAGTTCCGCAAACCATATCACAAACCATAGGTCCGGATATTCGCGCATCACGTCCAATAATGATGCATAATTCTTTTTTATTCCCCTGCGTTTTCAGCCATGTAAGGTATGCTGCTGTGAATTTCACAATATCAGCGGGAGTCAGACCATTGCCTGCTTTACCACCAATTGTCCCCCTGATTCCTGAGATTGATTTTATTAGAGTCATATTTAAGCTTTATATGTGCAAAATTATATTTTTAAAAAATTAATATTCTTATTTCATTAATATTTATTAACATTAATATTTGTATTTCATTTTATATTCTGAAAACAAGGCTTTTATAAATTCATTATTCAATACTTAATATTCGATTTAAGATATTCATTTGATAGTTTTTCGTAAATTTGCAAACTATTTATAATTATTTAGTTTAATTGAATATGAGAGATTACGAAGGGCATGATGAAAAAGAAATGAAGATGCTTGCACACCGCTTTGATGAAATGCTAAAGTGTGGCGAACATTATTATTTCGATGTTAGTGAATTTGAAGATATTATTGAAAATTATTTTCAGGAAAACGATATTCGCAAACTTACAAAAGCTATTAACTATGCACAAGAACAGCATCCTGATTCCATAGTTTTTGTATTAAGGAAAGCACAGTTATATGCTTCGGTAAATAAATCGGAGAAAGCTTTGCAATTATTACAACAGGTTGAAGTGGTTGAACCCTTCAACAACGAACTGTTCATGACCAAAGGCGCCATTTACAGCCAGATGAAAAAGTATGACAAAGCTATTGAGGAATATAATAAAGCTACACAAGATGCCGAAGCGCTCGATGAAGTGTATATCAATATTGCTTACGAATACGAGAACTTGAATAATTTTGAAAAAGCCTTATATTATTTAAGGAAAGCCTTAAAAGTAAATCCTGAAAATGAATCGGCTTTATATGAAATTTCATTTTGTTATGAACAAAAAAACAAACTGGAAGAATCAATTCAGTTTTTCAATGAGTTTATTGATGATAACCCATACTCTTCCATTGCATGGTATAACCTGGGAATATCATACATGCTGGTTGAAGCTTTTGAAAAATCAATTGAAGCATTCGATTATGCCATTGCTATCAATCCCGGTTTTTCGTCAGCATACTTTAATAAAGGCAACGCACTGGTTTCGATAGAAAAATATCACGATGCAATTTCTGTTTACAGGGAAGTTCTCGACTCTGAATTCCCCGACGCGTATACACTTTATTATATTGGCGAGTGTTATGAAAATTTGAAGGAATACGATAATGCCATTGATAGCTACAGGAAAGCCCTTGATATCGACAACAACATTCCCGATGCATGGGTAGGTCTGGGTTCGGTGTTAGATGAAATGGGAAAAACCGAAGAAAGCATTAACAGCATACTAAAAGCGATTCAGCTTCAACCCATGAATCATGAATACTGGTATATCCTTGCAGATTACCAGGTAAAGGCAGGAAAAATTGACGATGCAATAATCTCCTATAAAAAAGTAGCATCATTTGATGGTGAAAATGCTGAAATATGGCTTGATTATTCCGATGCTTACATGAAACTTAATGATGTTGAAAATGCAATTGATGTGCTCATTAAAGGGATTGAACTTCAACCAACCAACATCAGTTACCGGTACCGGTTAGCTGCTTATCTTTTCTTAAGCGGAAATAATATTGAAGGATTTGAAACCCTTGAAACAGCATTACAACAAGATTATTCGCGGCATACTGAACTTTTTGAATATCATAATTCATTTACATTGAACCAGCATATTCTGGATATTATTGAACTTTATAAAAAATAAAAACATGAAAAACAACATTCTGAACTTTATTCCCGAAAGACCTTCCAAACCAAGGAAAAAGGGAGTCAATATGATGATGGATAAAGGGCTGAGCATCCGTGAAGTTGAAGATTTTATAAGTGTTGCAGGCGAATATACCGATTTTGCTAAACTGGGTTTTGGCACTTCAATGGTTATGAACGGTATTATTGAAACAAAAATAAAACTGTATAAAGAAGCAAATATTAAAGTATATCTCGGCGGAACTTTATTCGAAGCATTCATTATCCGTGACAAACTTGACGAGTACAAACGGTTGATCGATAAATTAAAAGTTGATGCCATTGAAGTTTCCGATGGCTCCATACTCATGGATCATGATGTGAAATGTAATTATATCAGCCAACTTTCAAAAACACATACTGTTCTTTCGGAAGTAGGCTCGAAGGAAGCTGGTATTATTACAGCTCCCAATAAATGGATACAAATGATGCAATCAGAAATTGATGCCGGATCATCATTTGTAATTGCCGAAGCACGCGAAAGCGGGACTGTAGGCATATACAGACCTAACGGAAATGCTCATGTAAGCCTCGTAACCAAAATCACATCAAAAATCGATAAGGATAAAATCTTGTGGGAAGCTCCTTTAAAATCACAACAAGTATGGTTCATCAAAGAGTTCGGATGTAATGTAAACCTTGGTAATATTGCTCCCAATGAAATCATACCATTGGAAACATTAAGGATTGGGCTACGCGGCGATACATTCTTCCAGTTTCTTCCTGATGAATTTCAGAAATTAAAAATAAAACCTAAAGCAAAATAACGAATGGGACTAACTGAATTTCTTGTACAATATATTGTTGCTTTTATTGAAAGCATGGGATATGCCAGTGTATTAATATTAATGATACTGGAAAGTATGATCATGCCTGTACCCAGCGAAGCGGTTATGCCATTCGCAGGATTCCTTGTTGAGTCGGGTCAATTCACATTTGCAGGCGTAATATTTTTTAGCACACTGGGAAGTATCATTGGTTCGTTGATATCTTATTACCTCGGATATTATGGCGGACGACCTCTTGTTGAGCGATTCGGGAAATATCTTTTCTTGGACCATCATCATCTTGATATCACTGAAAAATATTTCCATAAAAAAGGCGACATCACTATTTTTATCAGTCGTTTTATTCCTATCGTTCGCCATCTTATTTCAATACCGGCAGGCATAGGGAAAATGAATATCTGGAAATTTTGTATCTATACTATTATTGGTGCTGGAATGTGGAATGCTTTCCTAACTTACGTTGGAATAAAACTTAAAGAGAACTGGAACGAAATTCTTAAATACAGCAGTGTAATTGATATTGTTGTTTTAGGGTTGCTTGCATTTATTTGTATTTATGCAGCTTATAAACTACACAAAGCAAGAAAAAATAATAAAGTTTAATATACCGATATGGAAATGATTTGCAAAAATTTCGTATCGGCATAACAGAATCCAAGCACATTTTTACTTTACAAATCTGCTAAGATTCTTTATACAATATATTTTTTATTTATTAAAATAATTTATGATGAAAAAGATAAAATCATTTTTCACGCTATTATTATTTTTATTCGCCAACTGTTTATTTGCACAACCCGGAGCGCTCGACAGCGACTGGGATGCAGACGGCAAAATCACCACCGACTTCAATACGACTTATGATTTTTTATATTCACTTGCTGTACAAAGCGACGGAAAAGTAATTGCTGCCGGTTACCTGAATGCAGCAACTTCAGATTTTGCAGTTGCGCGATACAATACTGACGGAACATTAGATAACACATTCAGTGTTGACGGAAAAGTTACTACAGCTATCGGAACTGATGACGATCAAGCCTTTTCTGTTGCTTTGCAGGATGACGGAAAAATTGTTTTATGCGGAGCATCATTCAATAGTTCCGATTACGATTTTGCAGTTGTACGATACAATGCCGATGGCACGCTTGATAACACCTTCGATTCAAATGGAAGCACCACCACAGCAATAGGCACAGGAAACGACATTGCACAATCACTGGCAATTCAACCCGACGGAAAAATTGTTGCAGCAGGTTTTTCAATGAGTACTTCCGGTTGGGATTTTGCAGTTGTGCGCTATAACTCTGATGGGTCCTTAGACACAGACTTTAGCACCGATGGAAAAGTTACTACAGCAATAGGTACAACTGATGACAGAGGTTATGCTGTCGCCATACAACCTGATGGAAAAATAGTTGTAGCAGGGCTTTCATATAATGGCTCCGACATGGATTTTGCATTAGTACGTTATAATTCTGATGGTACATTAGATATTAATTTTGGAACGAATGGTAAAGTAACAACAGCTATTGGAACCGGTGAAGATGTTGCATTATCAATGGCGCTGCAAAGTGATGGTAAAATAGTTCTTGCCGGATATTCGTACAACGGTTCTACTCCAGATATTGCGCTTGCACGTTATAATTCTGATGGGACACTTGATACAGGCTTTAGCTCTGATGGTAAAGTTACCACTGATATTGCTTCTGAAGAAGACCGGGCATATTCTGTTAAAATTCAAGCGGACAATAAAATATTAGTCGGAGGTTTAACAAGCATTTCATCAAATTACGATTTTGCTCTTGTTAGGTATAATTCTGATGGCACACTCGACACCGATTTCAGTTCCGATGGCAAAGTAACCACAGCCATTGGCCCTTCACTTGATTACGCTTATGCAATGACAATACAACCTAACGGAAGAATTTTATTAGGTGGCATTTCAACGAATGGGAGCAATTACGATTTTGCAATCACACGTTATTTATCAGGTTTGAATATTGGAGTTGTTGAATTTTCAAAATCAGAAAAAAATATTCTTGTTTATCCCAACCCTATTCAGCAAAATTCAGTACTTGAATATACACTTGATAAAAATGAGAATATTTCAATTCGCATGGTTGATATGCAAGGTAAAACAGTAAAAACATTTATTGATAACGAAAAGCAGAATGCAGGTGATCACAAACAAAATATTTTTATTCCTCAAGAAATACCTGCCGGTTCATACTTTATAGTAATATCAAGCGAAAGCGGACAAGAAAAAATTAAAATTATAAAATAAAAATTTCACAAAATACCTTTAAACGACTGAATTATACTGATTCAGTCGTTTTTTATTGAAAAAATAAATCTATCGATAGGTTAACGATTTTTCATTCTTTAAAATAACAAAATGCTGGTTGTTCTTGTCATTTCTATCTTTTGCGAGAAATCTATTTATCAGCATTTTTATACTCGTTCTCATCAAGAATGCAAAAGCAAATTTGATTAGAACGAGTTATGCCTATTTATCCCGACTTGTCGCTGATAGGAACAAAATAAGAAAAATTCAAATCTGTTTCGTATCGGTATAATTACACTTTTTTTTGGGGTACCTGTTGTAGAGAAAGAAACACAAAGCACTCTGGTAAAATATTAAAATTCAATTAAAGAATTTTCGGAATAAAATCGTTTTCACCTTTACTGGTATTCAAGTATATTGATTTATCACATTTATTTCTTATATTTGAAAATTAAATATCAGCAACATTTGATTTTTGTGCCAATTTATGTTATATCTTTTTAGAATACTTGAAAAGTTAGTTATCATATATTTCTCATTATATTTCATTATTGATTTATTTCTTTTCATCTCTTCGCTTTTCATTCATAGAAAAATCAGGAAAAAAGAAAATACGAATTATAATTACAATTCCTACTCAATATCAATCATTGTTCCTGCATACAACGAAGAGGTATCAATAGTCGATTGTATTAAAATGCTTGCCAATGTAGATTATGAGAACTTTGAAATAATTGTTGTTAACGATGGTTCTAAAGACAATACCTTTAAAAAAATGCTTGAAGCATTTTCGTTAACTGAAATAGAATTTAATCTCCATACAAAAATTAAAACTAACACTATAAGAAATGTTTATCGCGACATCGATAACAAAATCATATTAATCAATAAAGTTAACGGGGGCAAAGCCGATTCGGTTAATGCAGGAATAAACCTCTCTACCAAAGACTATATCTGTACAATTGATGCCGATTCCATACTTGACGACCAGGCGCTGAAAAAAGTTATACAGCCCATGATCGATAATAAATTCAATTTTGTAACAGGCGGCTTCCTTGCCACTTCAAACGACCTGGTAATTTCTAACAATAAAGTTGTAAATCATAAAATGCCTAAAAATATTTGGGTGTTATGGCAAATCGTAGAGTATATCAAATCGTTCATGATTGCAAGGTTAAGCCTGAGCAAAGTAAATATGCTGCTAATTATGTCGGGAGCTTTTTCTTTGTTCAAAAAAAAGGATTTATTAGCAGTAGGCGGATTTCTTTCAGAATATAATAATCATCCTTATATATTAAAATCGCTCGGAGCAAAACATAAAACAGTATGCGAAGACATGGAAATTGTTATTCGCTTATGGAGGTATTACAAAGAAAATAAAATCAAAGGGAAAGCCTCTTTCCTCCCCGACCCTGTATGCTGGACAGAAGTCCCCGACAATTATAAAAACCTTTTCAAGCAACGTTCGCGCTGGCACCAGGGATTAGGTGAATCATTAAAGATTCACCGGAAAATTATGTTTGAACCAAGTTATGGTACTATTGGGTTACTGGCTATGCCATATTATTTTTTCTTTGAATTTCTTTCGCCTTTTATAAAATTATTCAGTCTTACTTTTCTGATTGCACTTTCAATATTCGATGTAATTGATGCCGAATGGATGTTACTTTTACTAATAAGTATTCTTCTTATAACAACAATAATCATGAGCGTTATAACCGTATTACTTGAAGCTAAAAGTAAAACAGAAATAACTGTTAACAGGAAAACCTTACGATACAATACTTTTACTGATTGGGTATGGTTATTAACCACAAGTATTATCGGAAGTTTTTCTTATGAATTTTTTAAAGTCGCTGCACAATTTAAAGGAATCATCAATATCATACAAAACAAAAACGAGTGGAATAAATTTGAAAGAAAAGGACTAAACACAATTGAACCCCCAACACAAATTACATAACTATGAAAAAAAACTACATTTTTATTTTTTTATTAATCATTGGAATATCCTTATCAAATAAGGCATTTTTACAAAACATTTCCGATACTACTTCTGTTGAGTATTTAATGCTGCAAGGGAAAAATGCATATACTAGTGGCAACATTGAAAAATCAAATTATTATTATGAAAAAGTTTTGAAATTAAACAATAATAATTTCGATGCAAAATTCGCAATTGCTACAAATTATTTCAGATTAGAAGAATACAAGAAATCTCTTCAGATTTACAATTCACTACTTGATGTAACGCCTATAAACACTGATGTATTAAATGGTATCGCTAAATGCTATATCAAACTTGAAGAGTATAATGATGCAATGACATTCTCAAAAAAATCATTAGCGATTAACAACAAACAAATGGATATATATTTTGATTTGGCATTCTTATATATTGTTAAAGGAAAACTCGACTCTGCAACATATTTTTATAAAGAAGTATTAAACATTGACAGCTCAAATGCCGATGCCTACGCAGGTATCGGAAAAATGTATTACTGGCAGGACAAACCTGTCACAGCAGCAAAATACTATAACAAAGCCTTACAAATTGACATGTCGAATACTGACAACAAAAATTACTTAAAGCTGATCAATGATGATTTAGCTTATAATGTTTCATTGACATTCATGAAAATTTCAGAAGAAGAATCATCATATAAAATCTCGGCATTCCTACAACGATATGGAGTTGAAAAAAGGATTAAAGATTATTTTTCATTATCATTATATACACTATGGGATTATTCAAACAGGGATAATTTATATTTTGATGATGTAAAAAGATGGTATGACAATACATGGATTAAACCAACTTTTATTTTCAAATCGAACCGCATAAGCTTGTTTGCCGGTGCAAGTGGCAATGATTCAAAAATTACTTCATATGGTTTTACATGGAGCACTTCATTCAACCTGAACAAAATAAAATTCAGAAATTATCTTACAGCAGCATACGACTATTTTTATTACTGGAATAAAGTTGGACAAAATTTTTATCAGAATACTTTAGGCATAACATACAAAAGACTTAGTCTATGGGGAACATATCGCTATGCAATTATTAAAGATAATTATGTATGGGATATTACTGAAAAGACTGATAACCCAAATACCCGATACAACATTGAACTAAAATATGAGTTTTTCAAGAACCCAAAAATTACTTTAGGCGTAAATCAGTTTAATATGAATTACAAATATGCTTCACCATTATACTATTCACCTGATAACAGAACCATTACCGGTGCTTCCATTTCAAATTATTTTAAACTAAAAAAATTCTATACTTATGAAGAATTTTTATACGGACAGGATAGTGATGCTGTTGAACAAACTTCAGGCTCAATTGAATTTGGCTATGAATTAAATAAGATGAGTTTTGCATTAAATGGAAATTATTTTAAAAACGAATTCTATAAAAGCAGTAACTTTCAATTTTCAATTAAGAGGTCTTTCTGATGAAAGCTAAATACTTTGTAATATTAATATTGCTGGCTGTACTGGGTTTGGTTGTTTATCAAATGATACGGATTGAAGATGCCCGTGAGAAAAAAGCAGAACAGGTTACAGAAAATGATATTGACGAACCTATACAATTTCTCACTAAAGATGAATTAAAAAAAATATATGGGCAGGTTGACTATTACACAATGGCAGGGGATGATTATTTCAAAGTACTACAACCCAAAATAGTTGATGGTAATGAAAAAAATATTTGGGAAAGCCTGTATTTAAAAGGAGTAAACATAGGTGTTGCCATGCCAGGATACTTCCCTGTTGAGTTTTCACTAAAGTTTAACGATTACCTTAAATGGTTTAAACAAATCGGGGAAATGAACTCCAATGTTATTCGTGTATACACAATACTACCGCCCGAATTTTACGATGCATTAGCATATTACAATTTACACAACCAGAATAAAAAACTTTATCTTATACAGGGAATATGGGCTGAAGAGCCGAGCGACCGAAATTATTTTAACGCAGACTTCACAAAAAAGTATCAACGTGAAATACGAAATGCTGTTGATGTAATAAATGGCAATGCATCATTAAAGCCTAAAATCGGGCATGCTCACGGAGTTTATGTTTCCAATATTTCAAAATATGTGATTGGGTGGTTGCTTGGGCGTGAATGGGAACCCAAATCAGTAATATATACGAATAATGAAAATAAAATTTCTCAGTACTCAGGTAATTTCATCACCATCAACAATGGTACTGCAATGGAAGTGTGGCTTGCCAAAATGATGGATTACACCACACAATATGAAACACAGAAATATTTTAAACAACACCCTATATCATTTATAAACTGGCTACCCTTAGACCCGATGTATCATAATTATGAGTTTATCGAAAACGATAAGATTAGGGAATATGACAATGATCTAGTGGGTGTTGATTTCATGAAATTCAATGCTACTGAATTATTCGAGCCTGGTATTTATGCAGCATACCACGTTTATCCTTATTACCCCGATTTTATATTCATGGAAGAAGAATACACCTCGGCGATTAACAAACGTGGTTATAAAGATAATTTTCTCGGCTACCTGAACGATTTAAAAAAACATGTTGGAGACATTCCCCTTCTGATCGCGGAATATGGACTTCCTTCGAGCAGAGGTGTAAGTCATTACAATCCTCTGGGTTTTAACCAGGGTGGCTATAGCGAAGCACAACAGGCATCGTTATCTTCTGTGTTAACAGAGGATATTTTCGATTCAAAATGTGCAGGAGGTTTATTCTTTGAGTGGATTGACGAATGGTTTAAACATAACTGGCTTGTTATGGATTTTGAACAACCTGCTGAAAGAAGAAAACTTTGGCATAATATGGAAAATCCGGAACAAAATTTCGGGATACTTGCAGTTGAATCACGCAGCAAAACTATCGATGGAAATTTACATGACTGGAAAAATATTCCCGATGATACTGATAAAAATTATATTGTTGCTGATGCTGATGCAGCTTATTTTTATCTTGCAGCACATCTTCCAAATCTGGACCTCGTAAAAAATAAATTATATGTTGCGTTCGATACATATGATAAGAAAAAAGGCGATCACAAACTTCCATTTTTAAATAAAGAAATTGATAATGGCATAGAATTCCTTTTAAAAGTCGAATCAACAAGTGATGCAAAAATACTTGTTGATGACCAATATTCATTGTTAACGGATATAGTTAAAAACATTATACCCGTTTACGCTTCAAAATATAATAATAACGGAAAATTTATTGAGCAGTTATTAATTGCAAACCGTGAAAAAGAAACTTTAAAAGGAAAAAAAATTGATTCAATATGTTTTAACCGAAGTATATTACAATCAGGAAATAGCAGCAAACCCGAAACATCTAATGCCGACTGGTACTGGGATGATAAAACAAAAACGCTTGAACTAAGGCTTTCATGGCCATTGCTGAATGTCAGCGACCCTTCATCAAAATCGGTACTCGATGATATTGCAGGAACTCCCGACATAGAATATACCGAGACATCAGGGTTTAATATTTTTTATTATATCACGGATAAAAAAGATAAGCTTCTCAATGAAAATTCCAATTCATATTTTTATTCATGGGATACATGGGAAAAACCTGAATTTACTACAAGGTTAAAACCTGTATATGATTCGCTTCAATTGCTTTTCGGCAACCTAAATATTCCTAAACATTTTTTTGAGACAAAAGAAACAGTTACTGAAAAATTTTCAGTATGTAATTTTTATGAAAATAAACAAGGTGCAATTTCAATAACCTTCGATGATGCCGATTACAGCCAGTTCGAATATGCTCTTCCTGTTCTTGGCAAGTATGCTATAAAAGCCAATTTTGGAATTGTAAATTCATGGCTTGGCAATTCACCTTCGCTAATTGCGGAAGATGGCAGCTTTAATATTAAAAGATTAGGATTGCCACAAGTGCAAGATATAATTTATGAAGGTCACGAAATTTCATTTCATGGAAATTATCATAAAAATTACAGTAGTCTTACATTGGAAGAAATCACAAAAGACTTTAAAGATTCTAAAGAAAGTCTGGAGAAAAAATTAAATACTAAAATATCGGTAATTCACTATCCTTATTCCGGTTCTAATGACAAAGTTGTAAAAGCTGCACAAAATGCGGGATTCCTGTTTGGCCGTACAGGTGAAAAATCAGATGTATCGAATGAGAACAATGATTTCATGAAACTCAACAGCATTGTATTTTTAAATTCACAAACTCCAACAATCAATGAACTTGATTCAATAATTACTAATTCAAAAAATTCATGGACCATATTATTGTATCATCATCTATTTCCATTGGTATCAAAAGAATACAAGCTATACAAAAAACATAATGTTGTAAATACTTACACCGTTACACCATATGAATTTGTCAAACAAATCAGGTTAATTCGTAATTCAGGTTATTGGATAGCACCTATTTCATCAATTGGAAAATATATTAAAGAAAGAAAAAATGCTGTCATAAAAACTTCACGAAATGGAAACTCAATTTTCCTTCGCATTGATAATACGTTAGACTCTGAAATTTATAACCATCCGCTTACCATTCAATTTGAAACAAATAATAAAAAATTCAGGATTACTAATTGTGCAGCAGATGGAATATACAATGCAAGAGACAATAAATTATTTTTTAATGTTTATCCAAATCAAGATATAACAATTGAAATTTTAGACTGATGAAATCATATAAATTATTTTTTATCATTCCTCTTATTCTTACAGCTTTGTTTTCATGTAAAGAAAAACAAAGCCCTGTAGAATCAGAAAGCTTTTCAAAGCCTGAAGGATATATGCTTCCACGAGTATTAATATTAACAACAGGAACAAACAAAGGAAATGGAATGATGGCTGAAGGAGTTATTCTTGCTGCACAAACATTCAATAAGAATGGAGCATATGTAAGTATGGATTCGAGGGAAATTTTATTAAAACCCGAAGAGCTCAGCAAATTCAACATTCTGATTCTTCCCACTGCCGCTGGATATCACGATGCTGACAGGAAATATTCTCTAACATACATGTCTGATGAAGAATTGAAAACACTGCGCGACTGGGTTAAGAATGGTGGTGTTCTGATTGCCGGTGATAATATTGGAAGAAACCTATTGGATGCAACTGACAGGACAAGTTTATATGGCGAACTTACTCCCGGAGATTGGGCATTAGGCGAATGTTTCGGGATTTCGCTTATAGAAAAAAATATGCAGGGATACCGTATTGACGGCAATATTACCAATAACTTAAAAGGAAATTTTGTTCCGCAATTTGAAGATAATATGTGGGCGCTGGTTGTGGACACTATGTATTCTGATAGTATTAAAGTTCTTGCTAACTGGGTAAATGATAAAGAAAAAATTCCGGCACTTATACAAAACCGATTCGGAAAAGGTTTATGTTTTTTACTGCCTACATATTATTTATTACATCCTGCAAACTCAGGTGGATATTGGAGTGCAGAACAGATCACAGAATTCTTCAATTACGTTCTTTCATTATTTTATAAAATAAATCATTCAACAGTTCATTTAAACATTTGGCCAGAAGCCAACAATTATGCATTCTGCGCTACACTTAATGCAACCGGCAGCCTTGAAGAATTTAACAGGGTATTAAAATTATTTAAAGACGAAAATATTTCACCTTCAATTTTTGTAAATCAAATCCCTGATTCAACTATCAGAAATATTTTATTACCATTTTCATTGCAATCTAATGGGTTTGCTAAAATTGATAACCAGATCGCACAGTTCTATGAAATAAACAGAAATATCATTTCAAATGAAATCGTATGGAAGAAAAAATTCACAGGATTCCGTTTTCCTTTCACACGTACCAGTTATTGGGGTTTTGAATGTTTATCAAAATATGGTTATAAATTTGATTCAAGTATCGGAGTCGACAATCTTGAAAATTTTTATGGCAGCGCATTTCCTTACAACATAGCTATATCAAGCAATTCATTATATAAATACATTGACATGCTTGAAATTTCACCAGTAATGAATGACGACTATTATTATTACGAAAAAGTATTAACTAACAATTACACTCAAGCGAACATTGAAAGAGATTCAAAACTTTACGAAAAGTATCTTGAAAATTTTTGGGAATATGCAATAAAGCCATACAACGGACTTATGGTGTATCTGGGGCATCCTGTTTACATTGGATATAACGATTCGACTTTAAATCCGGTAAAGAAAATAATTAAAGAAATAAAATCTGAGAAAACATGGGTTACATCAATTGAATCGGTTTGCGACTACTGGAATAAACTTGGTAAAGCAAGGTTTTATGTAAATGATAAAGAAAGTTATACCGAGATTTTAGTACAAATTCCCGATAGTATCACGATTGAAAATGTTTCATTAAAACTTGACAAAATCCCTGAATCTGCTGAAGCATTAGAAGGTGAATGCGAAATCATGAAACATGATAGCTGCAACTACATAGTTTTCGATGCCTTCAATAATCAAAAGATTAGTGTGACATTTAAAAAATAAATTATACTTTTATTTTTTAATTATTCATAAAATGAATCTTTACGGACTAATCGGCTACCCACTCACCCACTCGTTTTCGGCGCAATATTTCAGTGAAATTTTTTAAAGGAAAATATTCACGATTTAACCATGTCATTATAATTTTGCCTGATGGGAAATAGTACACATTTATATTATATGTACTATTTTTTGTATTTTTGGTGCAAATAAAAAAAATATGGGACACAAAGCACCATATCATATTCTTGATAAACTTCCACCCAAAAGAGAGAAGGTGGAAACATTAAAAATTCTCAGACAAGTAAATAAGACTGCCGCTGCTTTAGCCGAATTAAAAGGCTTTACAAAAACTATCCCAAACCAGGCAATGCTGATAAATGCTATTGTAATACAAGAAGCTAAAGGAAGTTCAGAAATAGAAAATATCATAACTACACAAGATGAACTTTACAAAGCATTAACAATTAACAAAACGAATATCTCTCCTCAAACAAAAGAAGTAGTAAATTACAGAAAAGCTATTATTCATGGATTTAAAATTGTTACGAAACAAGGGTTTTTAAAAGTAAATGATATTATCAGCATTCAACAGGAACTGGTTAACAATACTGCCGGAATAAGAAGCTTACCCGGAACTGTTTTAAAAAATGATAAAACTGGAGAAGTTGTATACACTCCACCTCAAGACAAAAATGAGATTTTAGATTTACTATCAAACTTCATTACGCATTATAATCAAAATGATTCTGACTTAAATCCTTTGATTAATCTTGCAATACTTCATTACCAATTTGAAAGTATCCACCCATTTTACGATGGCAATGGCAGAACCGGACGTATTCTAAATATTTTATATTTAATTCTAAATCATTTGATAGATATACCTATTTTATATCTTAGCTCATATATCATTCAAAATAAAACAAAATACTATAAACTTTTAAACCTAGTAAATAAAACTGGGGAATGGGAAGAGTGGATATTATTCATGTTAAGGGCTATTGAAACAACTTCTTTGCAAACTATTGAAAAAATTTATCTTATCCGACAATTGCTTGAGAAGACCATTCAGAAAGCACAACTAAAAGCGCCAAAAATATACAAAAAGGAATTAATTGAATTATTATTTGAACAACCGTATTCGAAAATTGAATTTGTCGTGAATTATTTGAATGTAGAAAGAAAAGCTGCTTCACGATATTTAAAAGAGTTAGAACAAATTGGAATTATAAAATCTCAAAAAGTTGGACGTGAAACAATTTATATCAATCACAAAATAATAGAGATATTGAAAGGATAATAACTATACATAAACATTATGAACCTATACGGACTAATCGGTTACCCACTCACCCACTCGTTTTCGGCGCAATATTTCAGTGAGAAATTTTTCAGGGAAAATATTCACGATTGCCGTTATGAATTATTTCCTATTAAAGATATTTCTGAAATTGAATTCCTTGTAAAAAATAATATTGATTTAAAAGGTTTGAATGTTACTATTCCTTATAAAGAAATCATTATTCCTTTTCTCGCATCAATTGATAATACAGCAAAAGAAATAGGTGCAGTTAATACAATAAAAATTATCGATAATAAGAATTTCATTCTACACGGATACAATACCGATGCATTTGGTTTTGAAGAAAGCTTCAAACCGATATTGAAAAAAAATCACACGAAAGCATTAATACTTGGTAATGGCGGGGCTTCCAAAGCAGTTGCATATGTTCTAAAAAAACTTGGAATAGAATTTTTATTTGTTACACGAAATAAAAAAATCATTAATGAATCAATTTTTTATTCTGATTTGAACAAAGAATTTATTAAGTCGCATTTAATTATCATCAACACCACTCCTTTAGGAATGTATCCTGAAACACACACTGCGCCTGACATTCCTTATCATTTCATTTCAAATGAACATATCTTGTATGATCTTGTTTACAACCCTTCCGAAACTATTTTTATGAAACGAGGCATCGAACAAAAAGCAATTGTTAAGAATGGGTTAGAAATGCTTTACCTGCAAGCCGAAAAAGCCTGGACAATATGGAATGGGTAGATTTGAGATTTGTCATATGGTTTTAGGTTGAGCTACTGATTTGGTTGATGGTTTAAGCCTGGCCGTGCGCTAACTGTAACATTGAGTTTATCGAAATGTGAACATTCTGTATACGATTCATTCTTCGATGAACTCAGAATGACCGTCATTTCAAAATTAATACCGATTGTATAAATGTTATCGGCATAACCATTGTAAAATTTAAAACATCCTTTGGACTATTTTAAATTAACAATTGGTATTACTTCTTCCTCATTTCTTTCCCCATCAATCGCCAACCGTAAAGTAAAAGTAATAAAAACCAAACGCCAAAAACTACTCCTCTCATTCCCGTTTCATCTTCATCAACAAGTTGTACTATACCGAAAATTATAGCCAATGCTCCTGAGATAAGTAAAAAATAAAATAAAAAATTATCAATTATTTTAGTAATCAATTTCGAGAAAAGTTCGTCTTCCTGCTTTTGTTTCTGCGATTGTGTATATGCACGATAGTAGGATTCATATGTGTGATGAGCCCGGTTATTATCTGCCTGTGCTCTCAATCCTGTTGTTGATGGGTATTTTAATTTAAAATCATACCATTTTCTTTTTTCAGGATTTATCAAAACCTGGTAAGCTTCATTTAACGATTGAAAAAGATTTTTAGCATCAGGTTTTTTACTTACATCAGGGTGTAAAAGTTTTGCTTTAATCCGATACGCTTGTTTAATTTGCTCTGAAGTGGAGTTTCTTGGTATGCCTAATATCTGGTAATAATCGTTAATCACAAAAAATAATTTATTTCTTTAACCTGATTATTTTTTCTGTGCAGATTCGTAATTTTTTTTTGCTTCCATGTGATTATTGATTTCTGATGAACAACAAAGCCTGAATACTATTTTATAAATTGATCACAATGCATATCAAGAAAATTTTCAATTTCAGAATAAATATATTCAAGGTCGGAATTGTTTATGCAATAAGGAGGTAAAATATATATCACATTTCCTAACGGACGCAGAATAATTCCTTTTTCTAAAAAATATTTATATGCTTTATCTCTTATTGAATTTATGTACCCGGTGTTGTCAGAAGTTTTTATTTCAATAGCCAGGATGGTGCCACGCTGGCGAATATCAATTACCGACGGATGAGAAGAAATATTTTGAAAAAATATTTGATGTGAATTTTCTATTCTTTTTACATTTTCTTCACATTCCTTATTTTCATATAAATCGAGAGCTGCCAATGCAGCAGTGCATGATATAGGATTGGCAGTATAGGAATGACCATGATAAAGAGTTTTTGTTTTATCGTCAGAAATAAACGCATCAAAAATATTATTATTACACGCTGTAACACCCAATGGCAGAAAACCACCGGTAATCCCTTTTGACATACAATAGATATCAGGTTTTTCAGAAATATAATCTGTAGCAAATAATTTTCCTGTCCGGTAAAACCCTGTCATCACCTCATCGGCAATGGTAATCACATTATGTTGTTTACAGAAATGTATCATACGCTCCAGTATTTCCGGCTCATACATTAACATTCCACCTGCACCCAAAACCAAAGGTTCAAAAATAAAAGCAGCAGGTTCATTTTTGAAAACTGAAATTTTTAATTCTTCAAAAGCTCTCTCTTCACAACCTTTTAAAGGAGTTTCAATGAATATCACATCAAATAAAAAATCGTCAAAAGCTCTTGTAAAAACACTTCTCCCGCTTGCCGACATTGCTCCAAAAGTATCGCCATGGTATGCATCGCGGAATGCAATGATCTTATTTTTTTTAATTCCTTTGTTGCTCCAATATTGAATTGACATTTTCAATGCTACCTCAACAGCAGTAGAACCATTATCGGAAAAAAATATTTTTTTCTGATTTTCCGGTAAAATACTGAGCAAGCGTTCAGCAAGTTCAACAGCAGGTTGATGTGTAAAACCTGCAAATATTACTTGTTCCAGTTTATTAAGTTGTTCGGAAATTTTTGATGCGATATACTTATTCGTATGACCAAGAGTATTCACCCACCATGACGAAACAGCATCAATATATTTTTTATTATTTATATCAAAAAGGTAAGCCCCTTCTCCCCTTTCGATTCCGATTACTTCAGCATCTTTCATTTGTGTATATGGATGCCATACATGCTGAAGATCGCGCTCACATAAATTCATTTATTCAAGATATTATTAAAATAGAAAAGTATAAATAAAATTTATTTCATTAATTCCATTTCCTTGGTAATATTAATCTTCTGGTTGTTTTTAAAAGCTACAACGTATGCATCAGTAATTCCTTTTGAAATGAGTTCATTCTTATATTCGCCTGCTGCATCATAATTTTTAAAGCTGCCGGAAATGTATATGGTAATACCATTATCTGTTATATAATGATCCAATCCGTTCGTAACAACAATATCAAGCCATTTATTAAGTATATCGGTAGGAACTTCATTTTTATATGCACCAACCTGAACTTTAAATGTAATACCGGTCATATCAACTGTAGATATAGCCGTATTTTCAACTTCAATATTTACATTTCCTGCTGCCTGCAATGCTTTTGCTTCGTCATAACTTATTTTCTTTCCATTGTAGTATACAACAACAAATGCATCAGTAACACCTTTGGTTACTATTACATTTTTGGCTGCAACAGCCTGCTGAAGGTTATTAAAAGTACCTGACAAATACCGATAATAACCATTAGCCATAATTTCATCATATAAAGGAGTAATTTTAAATAGCTGAGCAGACGTAACCGGTCTGACATAAACTCCAACCTGAACACTATAGAATAAACCTTTTATACCTGAAACAGGATTAGTTAAAATACCAGTTGTTGCGACATTAGCATTTGCAACAGGAATATTACCTGTTTTAATCATAGCCAGCGCATCAGCTACAGATACACGTTTCCCATTAATATACGCTACAATAAAAGCATCGGGATACCCATCGTTTTTGATTTCAGTGCAAGCAGTTCTTGCAGTATTATAAATTGTAAATAAACCTGACATATACCTGTACATCCCGAAATTAGTAGTTTCGGCAGTAACCAATGGAATACCTTCAAATACATCTGGCGATAGATGCTGTTTAACTGCACAGAACTGTACTTTAAAAACAACACCTGCGGGCAATTCATTATTTAGAGGTACTAATCCTCCGGCTGCTGCAACAGCAGTATTATAATTTGCAGTATAATTTGCTGCTTCTGTTGTATTATTTACATTAGTTTCAGTAGTGGTGTTTACTGCTGTATATTGATTTGTGGTTGTTTCTGTTGCAACATTATTATTTGTATTATTATCAACAGCCGTAACATTTGTATTAGTAGGTGTTTCAGTAGTGATATTCGTATTTACGTTTTCATTAACAGCCACATTCTGATTAGTGGGTGTTTCTGTTGTAACATTATTATTAGCATTATTATCAACAGCTGTAACATTTGTATTTGTAAGTGTTTCTGTAGTTATATTTGTATTTGCGTTATTAACAGCTACATTTTGATTAGTTGGAGTTTCTGTAGCAACATTAGTGTTCGCATTATTATCAACAGCCGTAACATTTGTATTAGTAGGTGTTTCAGTAGTGATATTCGTATTTGCATTATTATTAGAAGGAACAACAACATTGTTATTTACAATATTGCTGGCATAAGTAGGTTTCATTTGTTTATAAACATCAAAAGCTTTTTGTTGTTTTTCGATAGCAGTATTTTCGTTGGCAAGCACTTCGTTATATATTGATTTTTTAGTATAATAAGACATGCTATCATTTATGGTCTTTTTTAATGCATCTGCCTTATCGAAGTAATATTTTGCTTCGTTCTCAATAAGAGTTGCTGTTGTAGCTTGAGGATTACCTTTATAATTTGTTTTTATAGAATCCAGGAATAATGAATTGTTATAATAATCTGTTGTATTACCAAGGGTTTTCGACTCAAAAGATTCGATATATTTATTTTCAGCATTCTTTTCAATAACAGCAGCTTCTTTTCTCAGGCTTTCTTTTTCTTTAACGTCAGTAGTATTGTTTGCTTCCTTGCGTTTTTCTATAGCTTTTTCCATTTCTTTTGAAGCATCATTTGCAAGTATTTCAGAATAGTTATTTACTGAAACGCTTGCTAATGAAGGGTCAGGAGTATTATTTGTAGTTTGAGAATGCAGGTTATCTGATTGTGTTTGCAATGTATTTTGATATGCCTGTAACTGCGTTATTTCTTTATTGATATTTGCCTTCGTTGTTTCGTTCTGTACTGCTTTTAAACTCGACTGTAAAACTTTTATGCGGGTTTTCACTGTTACAATTGCTTTATCAACTATATTTTTTTTTACTTCCGTTTCCTGAGTTGTAGTTAAAGCTGTAACCTTATTTGTTTCTGATTCAATATTTTTATTTGATGGTAAGTTATAATCAGTGTTTACAATATTATTTGAAGGTACATTCGCATTATTAACTTCAGGTTCGTTTTTATTTTCAATGTTTTCAGCAGCATTATTATTTGCAGAAACATTGTTATCTGCTGAAACTTCATTTACATTATTATTTGTAACAGCTGTGTTATTTGCATTCGATTCGTTTTCATTAGTTACAGCTGTGTTATTAGCAGTTACTGTTTGTGTATTGTTAGCATTGACATTTGCATTATTAGTTGTTACGTTATTATTAACATTAGATGCATTATTGGCATTTGCATTATTATTAACAGCTTCATTTTGATTCGTCGGTGTTTCTGTAGCAACATTAGTGTTCGCATTATTATAAACAGCAGTAACATTTGTATTTGTAGGTGTTTCAGTGGCGATGTTTGTATTTGCGTTATTAATAGCTGCATTTTGATTAGTTGGTATTTCTGTAGTGATATTTGTATTTGCAGTATTATTTGTTGGAACAACAACATTATTATTTTGATTGACAGCTAAAGCAGCAGTATTGGTATAAGTGTTTAATTTTTCATTCTTTAAATCACTCAGGTATTCAACTTTATATTTAATCGATTGTGTTTCCGTTTTAAGTTGTTGTGATTTATTATCTTCTGTTTCTGTTTGCTGTTTTACATCAGCAATTTGTTGTTCTACTTTTTCAGCTTGATCTAACAAATCATCAGAATTTGCCGTATCGTTTATAGCCTGTTGTTTTAAATCCTTTACAACTTTAGAAAGTATGTATGATTTAATTCTAAGTTTATCAACATTATCTTCTGACTTCTCTAATTCATACTTTTTGTCATTAAGTGAAGTAGTAAGCTGTTTTGAATAATTTTCAATTGCAACATTAGGATTAATGTTTTCATTTGTTCCTGATTGATTGTTATTCTCATTATATGAATTTTCATATATCTTGGCCACAGAAGCTGCAACTTCAGCCTGTGCTGATAATTTTAATGTTTCATTTTTTGCATTTTCAGCTTTTCTTAGTAGTTTAACTTTTTCAACACTATCAGTAGCAGCATTAGCTTCAGCTATAATATTATCAACTTCCTTTTGTTTTATTACACTCTCTTCACTTTTAGTTGTTGAAATAGCATTTATCTCTTCTGATTGTTTTTTCAATACAGCCGCAGTTGCGTTTATTATTTTTTTACTGGTATCGTCAACATTATTCTGATTAGCTGATATATTATTTGCATTATTTACATTATTGGCTGAAACTTCAGTTATATTATTGACAGCAGCATTATTATTTTCATTCGTAACAGCAACTTCATTTTTATTTGTATTATTATTATTTGTAATAGCATTATTATTATCAACATTTGTAACTGCAACTTCATTATTGTTTGTTACAGTTTTATTATTATCAACTTTTGATACAGCAGCGTTATTAATTAGTTCTGTATTGTTTGCAATTATGGCTGTAGTATCTTTCGTATTAGTATTTGCAGCTATATTATTATTCGCATTAGCTGCATTATTTGCATTTGTTTCCGTTGCATTATTATTCACAACTGTTTTATTGTCGGTAGTAGTATTTGCATTATTTATATTAGCAGCATTATTCTCATTTGCTTTATTAGCATTAACATTATTTGTATTTGTAGTATTTACAGCAACTTCTTTATCGGGTGTTACATTTGAATTGGCAGCATTTTGTTTATTTTGCGCAATAGCGCTATTGGTATTGATATCCTCAACAATAGCAGTGTATATGGTGTTTTGCTTACGTGCGCTATCAAGGTCATCTTTGAGTGATTCTTTTTTCAGAGTTAAATTATCCAACTCATTTTGCTTTGTTGAAGCTTCAACTTCTATATCGGCAGCTTTTTTTATCAACTCATCTTTTTCTGTATCTTTTTTAGTTTCTTCAGCCTGTTTTTTATAAGTTTCAGCATCAGCTTTAAGCGAATTGATTTCCTCATTTAGTATTTTCGACTGTTTATTAAGAGCTTCCTCTTCTTTTACTTTTTTATTGATATATTCAGTATTCAGAGCTAAATCATCATAACTTGTATCAACAGGTGTATTCTTAAGCCTTTCCGTCATACGCTCCAGCATTGCAATAGAAGAATCGAATGAATTGGATTGTAATGCTTTTTTTATATCTTCATTATATTGAATAGCTTCTTCTGTTTCTTTTTGTTTATTTACTACCTGCTTGTCAAGCTGTGATGCAATATTATCAGCAATAATTGCTTCTTTATTTAACTGATCTCCTTCCGAGCGTTTTGTTGCAGCTTGTGTTAACAGAGTTTCTTTGGTATTATTATCTGTAGTCTTTTCTGCTTCAGCAACATTCTTTTCTGCTTCTTTATATTTATCAGTTGCTTGAGCTTTTCTGTTTGTGGCAATAGTTTTCGCTGCATCGCGCTTTGATTTCAGCTCTGATAATTCTTTCTTTGACTGTGTAGCCTGTTTGTCGGCAACATTTACAATATCCTGGTTGGACATATCATCAGGAATTTCATAATCATTGTTTTCCTGATTTTCATTAGCATTTACTACTTCTTTATTATTTACGTTATTATTTACAGCATTATTATCGGCTACAACTTGATCTTGCTTTTCAAACATGCTTTCGGTAGCATTAACTTCAAGCGATGCATTTTCTTTTAAAAACTGTAATGTTTTATTATATAATGAATCTGCATCTGTATTGGATATATCAAAAACGAGCGCCTCTTTATTTTCAGGTCTTTTATCAATTCTTACACGATAAACATTTATCATCCCGTTCATACTTTCGCGTGCCGAAGAAAAATAAGCATACTTGCCTGATAAATCGGGTACAAACATAATATCATCGAAAGGTGTATTTATAGGGAAATTTAAATTTTCAGGTTCTTCCCATACTCCTTCATTTAATGTTGAAGTGTAAATATCATATCCTCCAATTGTATTTCTACCTTTGGAGCTATAATAAATTGTAGCGCCATCAGCCAACATAAAAGGAAAATCTTCATCATAAGGAGTATTAATAGTAGGACCTAAACTTACAGGTGTGCTCCATTTTCCATCTTTTTGTTTTGTAGCTTTATATATATCTTTTCCTGTACTTCCATTTTTTCCATAGCTGGAAAAGTATACTTCGTTTTCTTCTTTGGAATAAAAGCAAAGGCTGAATTTTTCTTTCTTCTTATCCAACGGTGTTTTAAGAGCATCTGGTTTTACAAGGATTTTCCCTCCATAACGCTCAACATCATAGGAACGGAAAAAATCCTTGGATAATACTTCTGTCTTTTGTAAAACATATATATCAGAATACTGCTTTAACAGTGATTTTGCATTATTACAGATTTCAATTTGTCTGTCAACATCCAGTTTTTCTGCAACACCTGTACTCGCTTTGTCTTTATATATATTATACTCCCTGATCGCGTCAGTAAAACGATAATTCCGATGATATGCCATACCCAGGTAATAAAAAACAGCTTTATCAACTCCGTCTTTTGAAGATGCGAATTCCAGATACTTCAATGGTTTTTCAACATCTCTTGTATCGGCAAATAACAAACAAACTCCAAACCTGTAATTATAAGTAACATCTTTAGGGTAAATACTTAAAAGCTGTGAATATAAAGGCATAGCCAATGCATACTCTTCTGATTTAAAATATTCATCAGCATTCTTTTTCACATCATCCTGCGCTTTATCCTGAGCGCTGGCATTCAATGCAAAAAAAACAAACAATAAAAAGAAATAAATTATTATATGGGTATTCGGTCTTTTCATTTTATAAATATACAACACTATTATATAAAAATCAATACTTTAATATAGATTATATTATACTATAAATTCCATAAAAAGTTACGATTTTGTAATCAAAGGTTCTTTCTTTTTAAAGAAGAATTTAGATTCTTCACCATTTCTCAATCTCCGAATATTTTTCCTATGAGTAAAAAATATAAATATAGTTACTATAATAGAAAATAATATATATGCATATTCATCATGCCCAAAAACAAAATATGAAATAAAAGGAAAAATAAATGCTGATATCATAGAGCTTAACGATACAAAATGAGAAACAAATAAAATTATAGTAAAAATAACAAAAATAACAAGAGCGGCATCGGGCAACATTGCTAAGGTAACCCCCAGCGAAGTAGCAATTCCTTTTCCTCCCTTGAACCTGGCAAATATGGGTAATACATGTCCTAAAATAGCTATGAAAGCAAGTATTACTTCATAAAAAGCAAAAAACTCGTTATGTGTACCAAAATCATCTTTACAAAAATAGTACGCCAGATTTACAGCAAGAAAACCTTTCATTACATCAATAATAAAAACAGGCACCCCTGCCCTGGGTCCCAATACTCTTATCGTATTAGTTGCACCTGCATTTTTGCTGCCATAATCTCTTACATCTATTCCATAAAACCATTTTCCAACACATACAGCAGTTGGTATTGACCCAATAAAATAAGCCAATATTAAAATTAATACTGTATGAAAAGTAATAAAATCGTATTCCATGTTAGGCTATTTGTTACTTACTCGTGAAACAAAACTTTTCTTTTTGCTTTCTGTACTTATTGTATACTTATATGCAGGAAGGTCTTTTTCCGATTTCAATTGCTGGTTATCGGGTTTGGTTTCTTTTATACTGGTATTAAACTCAGTATTTGATGAAATTGCCTGCATCGTATTTGTTTTGTAATTAAAATAATACCAGTCCGTCGAATCAAACTCAAAATAAATATTTATTTCATCACCGGTACGGCTTTTCTTCACTTCAATATAACCATCCACATATTTATTAACCTGATTTTTATTTATAGCAATAATTGCCAAAGGACCTTCAGATACAAAAGATTTTGTAGAATGATTCCATTTCATTTTCACATCACCAAGTAAAAAAGTATGAATTAATTCGGGTGGTAATTTCTTAAAGCTACCATTCATCGATATATCAGAGATTAATTTATCTGCTTCTTTAGTCCCATATATTTCAGTCAGCGCTCTGGTAAAAGTAGGCTTTGATAAATCATATCCCTTGAGTTTAGTATATTTCTCCAATCTTTCATTCATTATCTTTAATGCATTATCGTTAAAGAAAAAGTCTAATGATATTACCAGATCGAGGTCTGTTGAATCAGGAATAATTATTTGTTTAGCATTTCCATATGCACCCACAGTAACACGCCCTGAATTTGGTGCAAGTTCAATCTTTCCATCGCCATATGCAACACAAGTTAAACGGGTTAAGCTTATGTAATTACCAGGCTGATTAATCTGTTTTATTTTTTCTTTATTAGATATCCTGTATTCATCGCTGGTTTTATCATATGAAATATAACCTTTTGCCTGAATTACTTCCTGATCGGTTGTTTTATGTTTTTTTGACAAGAATACTGCGTAAACTTCATTTGAATCATTTGCAAGCATAATACCTGCATCAAGTTTTTTACCATTGATATCATATATTGTATCGCCAATTGGGATAAAAATATCATTCGGGTTTACATCTGATTTGAATTTTACCCAGCTTCGATATGCAGTATCACAATCATGAGTGATATTAAAAGCGCCATTAAAAGTCAGGAACCGGTTGCTGGCAGTAAGATGTACACCTCCGGCATAATCAAATTCAGAACTTAGCTGGAATTTAGAAGTATCGCTTATTGCCCCATCTGCAAATGTTTGTATAGCAGTATCCACTCCTATCTTATTAAAATATATTGGGTATAAAGCAGTGTCAGAGGTTACATAATCATACATACCCGTAGCAGTATAGTTATTCTTTGCTGTAATTTTAATATCTGCATCATAAATTGTATGATATTTAGATGCTGTATTAGCAAGAATCTTGGCATCGGTAAGAGTTTTCATTTCAGCATCCTTAAATATGGTAACATTTCCATCACCGGGGAAAATGGCCGCATCGGCAACTTTAATCAGCTTAACATCTTTAGCATAAATTATACTCTCCCGTAAATTATATTTAGCACGCGGTGAGAAAAATCTTAATGAATCCTGTTGAGGATGTACTGAAACAAATTCAGAACCGGATAAATCAAGATCGGCTAATTCTTCTAACGAAAGTTTATTTAACTGCTCTGTTCTATTAGACTTTGAGTTTACAAGGTCAATTTCTTCTTTATCCATGTACCAATCAAATTCATCCATATAACAAATATATTTATTGATTGGGAAATCAACTTTTGACCCACCACCATTGGATTTAAACTCACCCTTTCTTGCATCAAAATCGATATGACTTTTATAATTATATGTTGAAAAAGCTAAAGCAGATAAGTCATAACTCCTTAAACGAAAATCAGCAGTATCGGCATCAAAAACCCTGTTTTTATATTTAAATAACTTAGAATCCATTTCTGCATCACTAAATACCATCATTCCTGAACCTGTTAAATTTTTAGGTGTAAGATATAAACTTCCATTCATTACCGCTTCATTATTGTACATTTCAATAGGTTTCTGTTTTTTTGTAATGGTCATCAAATCATTATATGGCATCCAATGTTCATAAACATCCTGACCAATAACCGGTGGGTACTCAGTTCCTGATTTCACTTCAACCAGTTCAAAATTCTGAACATCTGCATTCATTGAATCGGGAAAGAATATAAAATTATTAGATTTACTTACAGAAGTTAAATATTTTAAAGTTCCATTACCACGAAGTCCTTTGTTGCTTAGGTCAACAATAGAATCAAATATTCCTTTGCCTTTATATGCCTGAAATCCGCCTTCAGGTGTAAGGCGAACAAACCCCAGTGAATAATCAGGTTGCACTTTAAGCGATTCATCAAAATCAGGAAAAATATCAGCTGATACAAAGTTGCCATCGAATCCAATACCTTCTGTTGTTATATCATCAAGGCTATCGATAACAAATGGATCGATATGAAAATAAAAACGGTCTCTGGTATATACTCCTCCCCATATTGGTTTTTTATCATAATAAACATACGAATCTTTCTGACTGGTAAATAACGGATATTTTGCAATTGATTTTAATCCTGATTTATTATTTGATTCATCAATCTGAAGATCGCCTTTAATTCCTTCAATAACTGATTTTACTTTTTCTTTTGTATAAACGCCTTTGTCATTTGGCTTGAAGCTTCTTACATAAAAAACCAGCGAATCAACCACCGGCATATCAATATTAAATTTCAGATAATTGAAAGAAAAAAGTTTTCCATAGAAATCAAACAATCCCGCATGAACCCTTCCTTCAAAATCAAAGTCCCTGTTTTTCTTTACTATCAATTTTTGATCAGTTGGGTAGATTCTAACATTTTGCGAATCGCTAAGGTGAACAACTTTAACTCCATTAAGTTTTAAATCAAAGTTAAGAAGATTAATAGAAGCATTGACTTCTGAAGTAGTAACCGAATTGAACTGAATTACATCGTAATCAATTTTACCTACACGCGAAAGCAGGAAGTTACCCAATTTTTCTTTAATATATACTTTGTCTTTATCAATATCATATGAAACAAAGCCCAGGTTTGCCAGGGTAATCATCTGTGCCTGGATTTGCGAAAGATCAATATTGCGGGATTTTGCATAATCAGGGACATATACAATATTGGTATCTTTAAGTTTTGCATATTTTCTTAAATCGCTTAAAGGATGCGTTTCATCAATTCCCATAATTTTATAATAACGCGCCTCAGAGTAGTAATTATATGATTCGAAATCAGCTTCCCCTTCAATCCCTGTTCCCTTAATGGTGGACATTTTAATAATAGGTTCATCCAGCTTCCAGTTCATCACCTCAACATACATATCCAATTTATGATAAGTATCGAAAAATGGGGTCTTTGCAATCCCCTGGTTTGACCGTATAAATGAAAGCTCCCTTTTATCGTTAAGATATTTCATTTGAAGCCCCGGATGATAAATGGAATCTTCTTCCCAATAAATAGCAACACTTGCATCTTCAGATGAGATCTTATCTTTACGTATAATATAATTTTTAGCACCTGTTTTTACAAATTCTTTTCCTTCTCTGTAAAATGTAAAATAAGCATCCTGTTTGTCATCACCGGCGCCAAGCAATTTTGCACCGCTCATTGAAAATCCACCGTCATAATCAACTCCGGTGAAAATGTTTTTAATCTTAAGTCGCTTATCATATGAATCAAAACGAGGATAAGTTGCTTTTTCAGGGGTCATATTTGCCAGAACCTTTTCTTCTAAAACACCCAACAAAGGAGAAGAAAAATAATTTATGTTATAAAAATTCACCGAATCAGCAGTGTATTTTGAATATTTCAAGTTAATGGAATATTTGCTGAGTTGAGCATATACAGCATTTTCTTCAAGACCTGCTCGTTTCCATGTTACAGTTCCCCCATTTCCTTTCCATATCTGGGTTGTAGGATAATAAACTCCTTTTGTATTATAAATTTTAGCACTATCGTTATTAGCTAAACAAGTAAAATCAAGTGAAGGAAAAACGATACGGGGAACAGTATCATATTCAAAAATATAATTACTGTTATTCGATTTCCAGATTGTAGTTGAAGATTTATATAAAATATTTTCAGTAAAAAGATTATTACTTATTTCCAGGTAATCAATAAACAATGAACTTGTTGACCTGTTAATCAGTTTATCAAGACTAGCTTCCCATGCTTTATAACTTGCTTCTGTTTGATTTGTATTTTTAAAACTTATGATAGTAGTAAGATAATTTCTAAAATGCGGGATGTTCTTCATTTTCTTTTTAAGCATTTTATTACAGGTCGCTATCATCAGCTTTTTTTCATCTGCATTAAATTTCCCGCCATTCCATTCTAAAGTGAACATTTCAATAAATTCTTTTGCAATCTTTTTATCATCAGGGTTATCAACTTCTTTAAAAAAGTTTGTTAACTCTTCTAAAAATATTTGCTGATCATCCGAAAATTTCTTGATCGTCTGAGCATTGGTACTGATTGCAATGAAAATAGAAAATATTGCAAAGAAAAATATGCGAAGTTTCATATGGAATACGATATTATTTTTTCTTAAATTTCAGAACGCTCCAGTTATTCTTAACACTTTTATGAATAAATTTCACGCCATTCGATTCTGCTTTATCGGAAACTACAGGAACATCAGCATCATAAAAGCCACTCAATAAAAGGATGCCTGATTTTTCAAGATGGCTGGTATATGCAGGAATATCGCGCATTAAAATATTGCGGTTAATATTTGCAAAAATAACATCATATGTTTCGGAGATTATTTCTGCATCACCAAGGAATGCTTTTACTTTATTACCGGCTTCATTCCTGGCTATATTTTCAACAGAGTTATTATAAGCCCATTCATCATTATCAATTGCAGTAACGGTTTTGGCTCCCATTTTAGCTGCAAGAATTGCTAGTACCGAAGTACCACAGCCCATATCCAAAACTTTCTTCCCTTTCAAATCCAATTGAAGAATTTCTTCGATCATTGAAGAAGTTGTTTCATGGTGAGCTGTACCAAATGACATTTTAGGCTCAATAATGATATCATATTTGCAATCATTTTCAACCGGATGAAATGGTGCACGCACACAACACTTACCTGCAATAATTACAGGTGTGTAACTGCTTTCCCATTCTTCATTCCAGTTTTTATCCAGAATATTCTTAAATTCATATTTGATTTTAAACTTTTTATTTTTAAAAATGTCAAGGTTTTCAACCTCTTCAGATGAAAGTTTTGTTGATGGAATGTAAGCAAGCAATCCGGTCTCTGTTTCCACAAAGCTTTCAAAACCAATATCAGCAAGCATTGCAGCTAATATTTCGTTTCCAGAATCTTTAGGTGTAATGGTAAAATTAAATTCGATATAATCCATTAAATTGTTTTATTGTAATGATATTTTTATTCAAAAATTTGTAACAATAAAAATAGAATATTTTTTCGAATTATAAAGAGGTAATAAGTTAATAATTATTAAAAAGAATCAACTATGGTAATAAAATCGTTGGCAATTAATGAAGCTCCTCCTATTAAACCGCCATCAACATCGGTATTTGCAAACAATTCACGGGCATTTTTAGCATTACAACTACCACCATATAAAATTGTATAATTACCGGCAATATTGTCGCCATATTTTTCTTTAATCAACCCACGTATAAATGCATGCATTTCCTGCGCTTGTTCCGAAGATGCGGTAACACCCGTACCTATTGCCCACACAGGCTCGTATGCAATTATAGTATTTTGTATTTCTTCACTATTCAGAACAAATAATCCTTCTTCAAGCTGTGTTTTCACTATATTAAAATGGTTTCCTTTTTCGCGTTCAGCAAGTATTTCACCACAGCAAAATATTGGTTTCAAATTATTTTTTAAAACTGCTTTTACTTTTTTGGCAAGAAAATTATTATCTTCATTAAAATAAGCTCTTCGCTCAGAATGCCCTAATATAACATGACTCACGCCAATTGATTCAAGCATCGAAGCAGCAACTTCGCCAGTATAAGCTCCTTTTTCTTCGGAATGGCAATTTTGTGCAGCCACAGAAATTCGTGAACTATTTTTTGATAACTGGAATACGCTTTCCAGGAATGGAAATGGAGGTGCTAATATTACCTGAACATTTTCAGAAATTTTTAATTTTGATACTCCTTCAACTATCCCGTTTACCAATGCTATCGCTTCATTACGGGTTTTATTCATTTTCCAGTTTCCTGCAACAATTTTTTTTCTCATATAATTTTAATTTAAAATTATTTATTGAACTCTTATTCGCGGATCAAGGTATCCATATAGAATATCTACAATTATATTTATAAAAACCAAAATTAATGAAACAAACAATACAGCGCCCATTAAAACCGGAAAATCATATTTTTCAAGTGCATCAACAATAACCACTCCTATTCCTTTCCAATCGAAAATATATTCAATAAAAACTGCACCGGCAAGCAATGAAGCCAGCCACCCTGAAATTGCCGTAACCACAGGATTCATGGCATTTCGCAATGCATGACGCGAAATGATTTTATAATAACTAAGCCCTTTGGCTTTTGCCGTGCGAATATAATCCTGGCTTAAAACTTCGAGCAGCGAATTTCTTGTGAGTTCTACAACTACTGTCAATGGACGTATTCCAAGTGTAATTGCAGGCAAAATTAAATTTTTCAAACTTAAATATTCGCCATTACCAAAATCGTCTACACTGTATAAACTTCCAAACATGTTCAACCCGGTAACTTTTCCGAGAAGGTAAGCAAATATCCAAGCAGCAAGTATTGCAGCAAAAAATGAAGGGAGCGACATTCCCATTGATGAAAACACAAGTGAAAATTTATCAAATAAACTATTCTTTTTTACCGCACATAATATCCCGATGAATATTCCCACAACCATTGCAAATCCAATAGCAGCAAAAGCAAGTATAGCTGTATTAGGAAATGCTTCAAGCAAAATATCATTAACCGGTCGTTTGCTTTGGTATGACCTGCGCAGGTATGGCAACTTTAGTACCAGTGAATTATTTGATGAAATTTTAAAAAGTCTTATTGCAGAATATTTGGAAGTGTCGAGATACCAGTAATCAGCAGGGTTATTAATATTATGAACTGACAAGGGAGATAAATCGTTCATGTAATTCATATATTGTATTCCTACCGGTTTATCTCTTCCCAGGTCTTTATTTATTGCTTCTATTGATGAAATATCAGCACGCTGACCGAGCATCATTCGGGCCGGATCACCGGGAAGGATATTGAATAAAAAAAATATAATAGTAACTACCCCGAATATAACGAGGAATCCATAAAACAAACGTTTTAAAATAAACCGGGACAACTCGTTATTTATTTAAATATTTTTCTTTTACTGTTGAATACTCAGGAAAATCACGCCAATGCCATTTTTCAACAACAACACCATTATGTATAAGCACGATTCCGGGATTAGCTCTAACCATAGTTTTTAAAGCTGTTTCATCAACATTATAAATCGGGAATATCGCCTGAACTTCATGTCGGAATAATTCTACATCATCAGGAATAGAACCGGAAAGTCCGATAAATGAAATGCTATCTTTATCACAATTTTCTACAAACTTATTTATTTCTGCATAAATTGTTTTTTTGGTTTTAAAGATATCGGGAGCTGCTAAAATAAACTGATACCCGGGATTGGTTATTATTTCTGCTGTTCTATTAATAGTATCATCATAAATTATAAAATCATGAATAGGCGCTTCTTTATAGGGTTGAATAATTTTTTTATCCTGTCTTACAAATTCGATATTTGCCATTTTCACTGAATCTTTCCAGGGTAAGGTTTTCGAAGTATACTCTTCTTCTTTACCTGTTTTTTTATCTTTATAAACCAGAACAACTTCAGAAATTTCGGGTGTAGCTACAACCTGCTTTGCAATAGTATCGCCTTTTTTCCATGGCAAATCATTCCATAAACCCAATTGTTTTCTGAATGGGAATTCATCAATAACGGGTAAATGATTAAGGCAATAAACAGATACATGAACAATAAATCCGGCGCCTAATATTATGATAAGTAATTCTATTTTCTTGTTAAATGCCGGTTTTGAAATCTTATTTGTAAACAAAAGAAATATTGTCATAATTATCAGAACAATATTTTTATAAAAAGTATTCCAGTTCGAAAGTTTTATGGCATCGCCAAAACATCCGCAATCGGTAACCGGGTTGTTTATTGCAGAAATATAGGTTAATACCGTAAAGAAAAGCATTATTAAAAATGCAAACCATGAAGAAAGTTTTGGCTTTACATTAAACAGCAGCATGACACCTGTAGTAAATTCAACCATACAAAGGAGAATGACCAATACGAGCGACAATGGGCTCATCCATTCTGTACCCCAGGCTTCAAAATATTCGTTGAATTTATAAACCGATCCAAGCGGATCAACACCTTTAACTATTCCTGAAAACATAAAAGTTAAGCCTAAAAGTGTTCTGAAAATAATTCTTATAGTTTTCATATTTTCTTAATATTTATATACTAATGCTGAACAAAAATAGAAAAAATAATTAACAACCCAATGGTTAAA
>DAOQAK010000039.1 GCA_035353855.1 Bacteroidales bacterium
AATATGCAGATAATTCCTGAAAATAAAGCATCTTCGAATTTTTCAGCAACCCCTATTTAAGTTATATATTCATGTAAACTTTGTAATAGTAATAGTGATAATGGCAATTTCATTTTTTAAGGTGCCATGCGAAAAGTGTTTAATTCTAAAGAAGAAAAAGTTACGATTTCTCACACCTTGATTGGATGCTATAAACTTTTTTTCAGAACATTCAACAAGCTGCCTGTATTGCCTTGAGGAAAAGCAAAAACAGAGAAAAGAGAAAAAAGGGAAATAATAAATATTCTTCGCATTGATCAATGCCATTAAACATTTTTATCAAGTAATTCTTTCACCTGGTTTAAATGGAACATTTTTAATTCCTGCCTTAATTTAATTGCCGACTTTGTAAAATATTCGTGCTGTTGTAAAAAATACAATTCCTGGACATACCATTCTTTTATTGAAGTTACAATACCGTTTTCGTTCCATTCTCTGAACAGTAACAACCCGGTCATATAAAAATCTTTTCTTCCTAAGTAATCAAGGTCGGCATCGCATAAAACTTTTTCCGGCAGAGTTCGTGGTTTCTGAGGAATTTCTGTGCTAAGAATCATCCGGTTTATAATTTCAATTTGTCGCGGATTATAATCATAATTCGGTAAAACATTATTTACAATATTCACCGATGCTTCCTCGCTATGCGAATACTTTACAAGAAAACCGGCATCATGAAATAAAGCAGCTGTTTTAAGAAGTATCATATCTTCATTACCCAGTTTTTCCTGCTCCCCGTAATATTCGGCAGAAGAGAGCACATCAAGGGTGTGCTTATAATTATGATAATAATAATTCTTTGGAATCTCGTTTTCCAATCTATTTAAAATATTTTTTTCGGCTTCTTTATAATTCATAATGATTATACGGTAAGTTGTTCATATAAATCCCAGAATTTCTGATTAGGTACTCTTCCTTCATCATCAACCGACAGCTCAGGTTTGATACGTTCTGCAAAATACATATCAATCTCGCCTTTATGTTTTACAGGAATTTTTCCACGATAAGTACACTCGAAGAAATCCTTCACATGCTCATAAGTAACTCCTGAAATATTTATTTTATTCGGCAAACTGGTTTGTTCCAGGCGGCTTGCAGTATTTACCGTATCGCCCCATATATCGTAAGCAAATTTCTTTTTACCAACTACGCCGGAAATGATTTCACCGGAATGAACACCTATCCTTATCTTCCACAGGGTACGCCCTTTTGCAGATTGTTCCTTTTTTAACCGTGCAATAAAATCACGCATTTCAAATGCAGCAAGAACCACATCAACAGGATTTGTTTTATTCTTAATAGGAACCCCACCGGCACACATATACGAATCGCCAACGGTTTTTATTTTCTCAATATTATGTCGCACGCATACATTATCGAAGAATACAAAGCTTCGGTTAAGTTCGGCAATAAGCTCCTGTGGTTCGAGCTGCTGGGCAATAATGGTAAAGTCTTTGAAATCGGAAAATAAAACAGTAGCCATTTCAAAATATTTTGTTTTGGCATTACCATTCTCTTTAAGCTCCTTTGCAATTCTAAAAGGAAGAATATTCAGCAACAGTTTATCTGATTTTTCTTTTTCTTTTTCCAGTTCATTTTTCTGTGAATTGATCTCATTCGTACGCTCATTCACCAGTTCTTCCAGTTTTAATTTTGCATCCTTTAATCGCTTGTTGCTATATTTTAAAACCATACGAATGAATAATACAAAACCAACTATATAAATAAAATAGGCAAACCACGTGCGGTACCATGGCGGAAGAATCTCGAATTCATAAGTAGTTTCAGGGCTTTCCGTATCAAAAATATTTTTTGCCTTTACATGAAAAATATAACTACCCGGAGGTAAGTTGGTATATTCTTTTTTGGTTTCCAGTGTCCAGTCCGACCACTTCTTATCAAATCCTTCAAGGAATACTTTAAACATTCTTGATTTCTCATTGAAAAAAGTAGTTGCAGTAAATTCAAAAGTAATGCTGTTATAATTGAATGCCACCTGCGGTTTCAGTTCTTCGGTTTGATTTATTGATAATCCTGAATACTCGCCGCTATCATTAAATACGGTATAAAATGTTCCACCAAAAAGTACGGAATCGCGTTCCAAAATAACTTTTCTTATCAACGTATTAAAATTTACATTGTATTTGTATTTTGATGTACCGTCATATCTCACCATTCCATCATCGCCACCAAACCAGGTTATGCCATTATTTTCGGCATATATGGAATATATCTCCACCTGGGGGATCGGCTTGAATGGAATAAGACTTACCTGATAAATCCCATTTTTCTGAATGGCTGCTTTAGCAATCGATTTTGTTTTATAATTATTATCAGTAAACTGGATCCACAGGTTTCCCATTGAATCCTCACTGAGCATATTTATAAAAATACCTTTATTATAAAATTTCAAAGCCGAGCTAATTACTTTTCTAAATTTAACAGATGGGTTCTTTCCATTTTGTTTTACTTCAACCGGTTTATAAACGCCTTCTTCTAAAAGAAAATAAATTTCATTCTGAATCTTATAAATAGATGGAGATATTGAAGGCAAACCTGATGCTGCTTCTTCGAATTGGGTTAATGTGTATGTTTGTTTTTCTTTTAAAGGAAGTGAAATTCTATTGCCTGTCCACTTATTGAATTCTAAAAGATAAATGCCTGAAAACTGCGTTGATATCCACATTTTACCTGATCCATCTTCCACAATGCTGATTATTTTATCATTCAATCCTTTTATGGAATCTTCAATTTCAAATAATATTTCATCACCTGAATATTTGACAGACAAACATAATAAACCATCTTCGGCAGCAATGAATATTTTTGAAGGGTCTTTCTGATAATGATATATTTTTATTGCTTTGCTTTTAGTGAGCTGTTTTGCTGTATAGTTTTCAACTTCATAAACTCCCGATGATGTTGCAACAAGCAGTTTATTTTTTAAAGCATTTTTTTCATTTTTCACTACCAATAAATCCCATGAGGTGGAACGAATACCTTTCAGTAATTTGAACTGTGAAATATCTGTATTCAATCCTTCTTCGCTAATTGAATATTTTCCGGGGGAATAATCATGATAAAATACACCCTGCCATGTTCCTACAAATAATCCTCCATTGAAACGGGTAATGGACATCACGCTTCCCTTCAAACCCTTATCATCATTCCAGAAGCTTATAGGCGAGGATGCATCTACACGTGCAATACCATTATCGAGTGAAAGCCATATTGCATTTTGCTGATCTTCACCAACAGCATTGTGAGTTTCATTTTGTATGCCTGCTTTTTTATCAAGTACCTGCGCAAGGTTACCATCACGATCCATGATTACTGTTCCGCCAAACAAAGTTGCAAATGCATAGTACCCATTTTTTAATCGCGCGCAATTTAATAATTGGTTATGTTTAATAAAATAATCAGCCTGGTTATAAAATTTATAAACAACAGGATAATCATGATTACTGAGGGTGAAAGGATTTGACATGATGTACAATCCACTGTCCTTCGACACGATCAACATTTTTTTGTTCGAATACGGCAGTATATTATTTATACTGATGTTAGAAAAGAATTCGCCATTATTTATTTTTGTAATGGTATCATTTTTCAGATACTTTAATCCCACACCTTTTTGCCATAACAAAATACGGTTACCATATTTATAACAATTACTTGATTTTTTTATGTGCCATGTATGAATTTTCTTTCCATCCCACTTATATAATTTTTCATCCGAAACAAAATATAAGCCTGATGAAGTAATACGTATATTAAAAATATAATCAAAATTTTTATCATTCTTATCAAATTTATCAAGAAGGGAAACGTATTTTAAAACACCGTTTTTAGTCGGTGCAAGATAACCAAACTCGCCTGTAGAACCAACATATACCCTGTCGCTGCTGTCGATTGCCAGGGAGCTTACCATATAATCGTTGGTTATTGGGATCACGTGCCACTGAACGCCATCGTATTCAAGCACTCCATCACCATTAGCAAAATACAGTACCCCTCTTTTATCCTGGACAAAACCCCAGTTTTGCGAAAATGCTTTATATTCAAAAGGTGAAAAATTCCTGACAAGAGGTAAGCCTATTTCGTAAACACCCTTTGTTTGCGCGAAAATAATTACCGGGAAAAATAATAATATATATGTGAATATTTTTTTCATTTAATCCGTCAAAACAAATTTTAATAATAAAACATCTACTATAGAATAATCAAATTAAGTTTAGCCAGTTCTACAAACCTACACAAATTTTCGGAGATATTCAAACGACATAATTAAAATAAAATGAAGGTAAAAAAAGATACGATACAGGTAATATTTGAGTGCGCTTATTTTATGAATAAGCGCACTCAAAATATAATAGGTTTAAAAATTAATTTTATACAAATAATACTGATTGCTTTGATCGCTGCTGGCTATCCAGAAATTAGCCCCGTCGTGGGTTATGCCGCCATTATAACTGGTTTTGATTTTATGATTCACATAATATGAAGCAATGCATTTAAACGGGCTAAGCTGGCATTTATGAATCTGGGAATCCTGAAAGAAATATAAATATCCGCCCACATACTCCATACCATCAGCGTCAAACGGGAAATGCTGCAATACTGCATTGGTTGAGATATCCCATGTATATATATAACCATCAGCAGAACAATACATGGTTTGTCCCACCAATGCCAGCGCTTTAATCCGGCCTGATGTTATTGTTGGACTTGTTGAAATCACAGCTCCGGTAGAAGGATTCACTTTAATGATTTTGTTATTATTTGAAATATATAAATCAGGGTTTGTAAAATTCACACCTCCATAATAATATGTACCGCTCAATGTTAAAGACGAAATAGCATGTGTTACAGGATTGATCTTTTGAAGTGTGTTTGAATTTGATTCGGCTGTCCACAAAATATTCATCCCGTCGAAACCTATATCCTGCCTGCCATCTCCGTTAGTTACAGGACTGGCAATACTATCGGAAACAGTTACAAATGTCACCCATTCTGTTTCATCAGGAGCATTATCATTTTTCTTAAACACTATTGTTTCCGTTTGATTTGATAACACCAACGTATCATTACTAATTGTGTAATTAAACAAATTCATGAATACTTCAATCTGCGCATAGGTAATAAATGCCAGATCGACACGCAGTGAGCGGAAACCATAATCAACCGTATCGAGTGCGTATAGGATATTATTATTTTTAAGTATAATATATTTTGTTTCCGACAATCCGCTTACAATCTGCCATTTCCCGTACAGGTCAGGATCAGGGTCGGTGGAATAGCCTGTTGCACCTTGCGGACCCGTTGGGCCTGTTGGTCCCTGAGGTCCTTCTTTTTTACATTCCGTAAAAATAATCGATGCAAATATTATGATAAATAAAATTCTTACTGTTCTCATATCATTGAAATTTATTTCGCTATTACATATCCAGTTTTACAAGTTTATATTCATCGGTATCGTAACTATAACCTGCGATCCAGAAATTAGAACCATCAAATGTAATACCGCCATTATTGCTTCCTGCCAAAGGAGAATCGACATAATATGTTTGAACACATTTAAATGGCGACATCTGACATTTGTAAACCATATCACCATAAGCCAAATACAAATACCCGCCAACATATTCCATTCCGTTAACCATGCGATCGAAGAATGGATACACTGTGCTGCCTGTAATATCCCAGTAATAAACATGTCCCGACCAATCGGAATAAAACATATAATCGCCATACAGAGCAAGACCGGTAATTGTGCTTGAACATAAAGTGGGGCTTGTTGAAATTACCGCACCGGTAGTAGGATTCACTTTATAAATCACATTCTGATCGGACAACCATAAACTTGATGAAGCATACAAAGCACCGGAATAATAATAAGTTCCACTTAATGTCAATGTAGTAACAGCATGCGTTACAGGGTTAATTTTATAAAGTGTATTTGAAGATGATTTTGTAGTCCATAAAATATTTGTTCCATCGAAACCTATATCCTGGCGGCCATCGTCAGTGGGGTTAGGACTAACAATACTATCAATAACATTCACGTAAGTTACCCACTCCGTTTCATCAGGCGCATTATCGTTTTTTGTTAACACGATATTGCTATTTAAGTTTGATAGGTACAAGGTATTATTACTAATCGTATAATTATAAACTATACCAAAAATCTTAATTTGCGAACTTGTAACAAATGCCATATCGGTATATAATCTTTTAAAACCATAAGCAGCCGAATCAAGCCGATAGGTAATATTATCATCTTTAATTATCAGATAACTTGTTCCTGTCAAACCGCTTTGCACAGCCCATTTGCCATACAACGCCGGATCTACAAGCGAAGTGTTACCTGTTGGGCCAGTAGGACCAGTTGGACCTTGAGGACCGGCAGGGCCTTCTTTTTTACATGATGAAAAAATAATAACTGCTAACGCAACTACTAAAATTGAATTTAAATACTTCATGGCTTTAATTTTAATTGTACTATAAATGATTAAAAAAATATTTTAAATAAGTAAAAATATTTTTAAAAGAAACAAAAACTTTATTCAACGAAGTTTTTACAAAAGTAGATAAAATTCAGAAAATACAGAAATGAGATTTTATTGTAAATTAATAGTCGGCTTTATAATATGTCCATTTACCGCTTACATATAAGGCTGAAGGCTTTGGTCCATTAAGTATCATTTTCCAATTTGCCAACTTAGTTTTTCCATCATTATAATCGTACACATAATACTTTTCAATAGTTGTATCTATAGGATGTGGATATTCAATAATTTTAAAATAAAATACATCTTTCAATTTTAAAAAATGGTCATTTGCTTTTGCTATTCCTCCATGTTCAATATCTTTCCCCTGCCAATAAATCATGTAATTGGCATGACTATATTCATCAATTGACAGATGTACAAAATATGTACAACCACCATCAACACATGCATGCCATAATCCAATAAATTCAGGTCTTTCCTTGTCAACCTGTTTTTTACATGCAAAAAGTGTAATCAGTATTATAAATATAAAGTAGATTCTTTTTTTCATCTTTTATAATTTACATAATTCCATTATCCGCAATTTTCTTCTAATTATTGCTTATTTTTAATTTGCAAATTTTACATCACGAAAATAAACAATTCTGAAATATTTAATAACTGATGTTATGCAAAATCATTATTTGTATCGAAACAACATTATTTTATTATATTATGTCCCGTTAGGGACAACAGCTTGGTAAAAAAGGTACAACTCACTCCTTGTTGTACCGTAGGTACTACACTTTCAAGACCACATAGCTTTCAAATACGTTCAGTTAATTGGGTTGTGCCTTCAGCACACAACTTCATAGTGGTTATATATTTTACCAAGCGGTTATGCCTACGGCATATACTCTTAAAATCCTTATTGATTAAAGTTTATAAAATTTTATTTTGAGTTTTGCGTAACATCAATTAATAATATTTTTTCAAATCCATTTCTAATTTGAATAATTATCAAATTTAAATAAAATTCAAACCAAAAAACATCAGGAAAATTATTTTAAAATTTTAAACTTAGTAGAAAAGTATTCAAAAAAACATTACCCCAACACACAAACCTTTGAAGACTCAGCCCTGCATTCCCAAATAGACTTCAAAGGTTTTTCTTTTAAAAATATTTCTTCAAATATTTTGCTGTATACGATTTTTCGCAATCGATAAGTTCTTCGGGAGTTCCTGCAAAAACAACCGTTCCGCCATTTTCGCCACCTTCGGGACCAAGGTCGATAACCCAATCGGCCGATTTAATTATTTCGCCATTGTGTTCAACAATTAAAACCGAATGACCATTTTTTATTAATGCATTGAAAGCAACCAATAGTTTATTGATGTCGTGAAAATGCAGTCCTGTTGTGGGTTCGTCAAAAATAAAAAGTGTTGATGCTTCTGCATTTCCTTTCGATAGAAAATAGGCCAGCTTCACACGCTGCGCTTCGCCACCACTAAGCGTACTCGATGCCTGTCCGAGTTTGATATATCCCAAACCCACATCAGCCAATGGTTTCAGCTTAGAGATAATTTTACTTTCGAGCGATGATTTTTCTTTCAACGAGAAAAATGCTATGGCTTCATCAACCGTATGTTCAAGAATATCGCTGATATTTTTTCCGCGATATGTTACATCAAGGACTTCGCTTTTAAAACGTTTACCTTTACACTCTTCACAAACTAAATTTATATCAGCCATGAACTGCATCTCAATGGTAACTTCGCCTGCACCCTCACATTCTTCGCAACGTCCACCTGCAATGTTAAATGAAAAATACCCGGGTTTATAACCGCGCATCCTTGCCAATTGCTGCGAGGAATACAGTTCACGAATTTCATCATAAGCTTTTATATAGGTAACCGGGTTCGAGCGCGACGAGCGGCCAATAGGATTCTGGTCGATCATTTCAACAGCAGCAATACTTTTCACATCACCATCGAGTTTATCGAACTGCCCTGTTTTTTCGCCATATCCGCCATATATTTTTTTCAAGGCAGGATATAATATATTTTTAACCAATGTTGTTTTCCCCGAACCACTGACGCCTGTAATCACGGTCATTGCATTCAACGGAATTTTCACATTTATTGATTTTAAATTGTGTTGCCTTGCTCCAACTATTTCAATATACTCTTTCCATTTACGGCGCGATTCGGGAATTTTAATTTTTAATTTTCCTGTAAGATATTTTGAAGTAAGGTTCTCATCATGCTTCATCAAATCGCTGAACGTGCCGTTAAACATGATCTCGCCGCCATGTGCACCTGCCAGCGGACCAATATCAATAAGGCTATCCGACGAACGGATAATATCTTCATCATGTTCAACAACAATAACGCTGTTTCCAATATCACGTAACGATTTCAGAACTTTTATCAAATTATGCGTATCGCGCGGATGCAGACCAATACTGGGCTCGTCGAGAATATACATCGAGCCGACAAGACTGCTTCCTAAATAAGTTGCCAGGTTTATTCGCTGCGATTCACCACCAGACAATGTTGATGACAGTCTGTTCAACGTTAAATATCCCAAACCCACATCCAACAGGAATTGCAATCGTGTGCGAATTTCAACAAGCAAGCGTTCCGAAACCAGTTTATCGTAATCGTTTAAATCAAGATTATTAAAAAATTCGTAGAGCTTTGTTAAGGGTAAAACAACTAATTCAGAGATGGAACTACCGCAAATCTTTACATACGACGCGTCTTTGCGCAAACGTGTGCCTTTGCATTCCGGGCAGAAAGTTTTTCCGCGATAACGCGAAAGCATCACCCTGTATTGAATCTTATACGTTTGTAATTCCAATAATTTAAAGAAATCATTCAAGCCATGGAAATGTTTATTGCCTGTCCATATCAATTCCTTTTCTTCTTTGCTTAATTGTCCATATGGTGTATGAATGGGAAAATTGAATTTATATGCATTCATCACCAGCGGTTCTTTCCACTCACTCATCTTCTCACCGCGCCAGCATGCAATGGCATCATCATAAACCGACAATGTTTTATCGGGAACAACCAGGTCTTCATCAATACCCATCACATTTCCAAATCCCTCGCAGGTTTTACAGGCACCGTAAGGATTATTGAATGCAAATAAATTTACTGATGGTTCTTCAAAAAGAATTCCGTCGGCTTCAAATTTATTTGAAAATTCCTTTAACTTTTTTTCGCCATTTTTATTTTCAAACTCTACAAAACATTTCCCTTTTCCCTCGTAGAATGCGGTTTCTACCGAATCGGCAATTCGCGATAACAAATCGGTGTTTTCAAATGAGATCACAAAACGGTCGATCAAAACCTGAATTACTTCTTTAATATTTTTTTCATTCTTCTCACGAAGAATATCTTCTATTTTTACAATTTCATTATTCAGCACTATGCGTGAAAAACCTTGTTGCAATAGCACTTCAAGCCTACCCCGAATTGATTTCTTTGCATCCGGAATTACTGGCGAAAAAATCATCACCTTTGTTGATTCATAAAGTGAAGCGATATAATTTACCACATCAGTAACACTGTCGCTCCTCACTAATTCGCCACTTACAGGCGAATATGTTTTCCCGATTCGGGCAAATAATAGTTTAAGGTATTCATAAATTTCCGTTGAAGTTCCTACAGTAGAGCGTGGATTGCGAGTGGTAACTTTTTGTTCAATAGCTATGGCAGGTGAAATTCCGGTTATATAATCAACATCGGGTTTGTTCATTCTTCCGAGAAACTGGCGGGCATACGAGCTTAAACTTTCAACATATCGCCGCTGCCCTTCGGCATAAAGGGTATCGAATGCCAGTGATGATTTCCCTGAACCCGACAAACCGGTAATAACAACAAGCTTATTCCTTGGAATGGATACAGAAATATTTTTAAGATTATTAACCCTCGCTCCTTTTATTTCAATAAACTTTTCCGATTTAACCTTTGATACTTCAGCGTTTGCCATATTACCTGATAGAAATTTTTTTAAAATACTTTATTTCGATATTGCTACAAAAACTCCGAAACACAAAGTTAAACAAAATATTATTGATACATTTTATTCTTATTAGATGCCTCATTCTTCGGCATAACATAACATCAAAAAAACTTCGGCATGACAGAATACTAAAAACATTTGTCATTCAGAGTGAAACGATGAATCTACTTATTAGATGCTTCATTTATTTCAAACCCTGCTAATTTCAGATCGTCCCAAAAACGCGGATACGATTTTTCAACTACTTCAGGCTCGGCAATTGAAAGTTCTTTACATATCACAGCGAGCGGAGCAAACGACATAGCCATGCGATGGTCGTTATATGTTGCAATCTCAGGCGAATTGTTTTTATTGAAATTATTTTTCAAGATATAAATGTCTTTTGCTTCTTCAATAAAATGAACATTGAATTTTTTTAGTTCATTTTGCAATGCGGCTATCCTGTCGGTTTCTTTAATGCGCAAACTTTCAAGCCCGGTAAACCTGCATGAAATATCAGTTGCAGCAGCCAACACAATTATTGTTTGTGCCAAATCCGGGTTTGCAGAAAAATCAATTATTCGCGGAAATTTTGAAAAATCTTCAACTCCTTTTGTAATAAAAACTCCTTTATCAGTGAATTCGCTGACAACACCGAAAGGCTCAAACCATTTGCTAATCACAGCATCACCCTGAAATGAATTTCGTTTCAATCCTTTTAAAAATATTGCAGCATTTTTAGCCAGAGCTACAATCGAATACCAGTATGAAGCATTTGTCCAGTCCGATTCCACGTTGTATTCAGCCGGAATATAATTCTGGTTTCTTATACTGATTTTATTTCCTTCCCATAAATATTCAATTCCAAAATGCTTCATTATCGAAAGCGTCATTTCAATATAAGGTTTAGAAGAAATATCGCCAACTAATACCATGTTCATTCCATTTTCCAGCACAGGTGCTATCATTAGTAATGACGATATAAACTGGCTGCTAATGTTTGCCGGGATTTTAATATCTCCGCCTTTCATTTTCGATTTATCTCCATGAATTTTTATGGGCGGATAACCATTTTCCTGGAGGTATTCTATATCTGCACCTAATAAACGTAATGCTTCAACCAAATGCTTTATTGGTCGTTGTTTCATGCGTTCGCTACCGGTCAATGTAATATTTTTCCCTGACACAGAAAGATATGACAAAAGGAAACGCATTGCTGTTCCAGCATTTCCAACATCTATAACATCACTGTTCGATGTTAATGCCTTTATCAGCAATCGTGTATCGTCGGCTTCCGATATATTATTTATTTTACAATAACCTTCGCTTAAAGCATTAATGATCAATGCGCGATTGCATTCGCTTTTTGAAGCGGGCAGGTCAATGGTACAGTCATTTCCCTGATGAAAGGCAATATGAAGTTTTCCCTGCATTAAATATTTTGATAATACTCCAGTGATTCCATTATTTCGGAATGATTCACTTTTTCATTGATATGAAAATTACCAATACCATCAGGAAGCGTAAAAAGAATTTCAGATTTTTCGTTTTTCTTATCTTTATCGATCAATTCAGCAATTGAACCTAATTTATCCACGTCAATAATAATTTTCTTATAGAAATTTTTTATAAGTGTAACAATTTTTGATAATTCTTTTTCCGTTACGAATTTCCTTTTATAAGCGATCCACGATTCGGAAATCATCCCGGCAGCAACGGCTTCGCCATGAGTTATGTTTTCTTGTTCGCCTGAAATAATAAACCAGCTTTCCAATGCATGACCAATGCTGTGACCAAAGTTTATACTTTTCCTTACACCTTTCTCATGCATGTCAAGGTTTACAATACGCGATTTTATTTTTACAGAACGATGAATATATTTTTCAATATTTTCAGTAAAATCATTTATCAAATAAAGGTCATTGAATAACTTTCTATCGGCAATGATGGCATGTTTAATAACCTCTGCAAACCCAGACAGCATTTGTTTATCGGGAAGTGTTTTTAAAAATTCAGGATATATTACAATTGCGCGGGGATTACGAAAAAGCCCTATATAATTTTTAAGTCCATTATGATTCACGCCAAGTTTTCCACCTATACTGGCATCGCACATCGATAAGAGAGTGGTAGGAAAATGAATAAAATCAATTCCTCTTTTATATGTTGCAGCAATGAAACCACCCATATCGCAAATAACTCCACCTCCCAGGTTCACCACAACAGCATTTCTGTCAAAATTATGTTTTGATAACTCGTCCCAGACTTTTGAACATGTTTCAATATTTTTATTTTCTTCGCCGCTTGGAATCTGAATATTGATATGATTCTCAAATGAAGGAGCAATTAATGGATAACAGTATTCATTGGTATTTTCATCGGTAAAGAAAATAATTTTTGAATACTTCGAATTATTCAAATACAATTTGAAATCGTCAATACAATTTTCACCTGAGTAGATAAATGGTTTGGATTGTCCTTTCATAGTACTACAAATATATTACAAATATGAATAAATAAAATACTGATACCATTTTTTAAATATTTTTCAATTTGTTTATCTTACTTATCATCTGTTGCATTTCAGTAAAATCAAGTGTTTGCAGTCCATCGGAAATGGCTTTTTCAGGAACAGAATGTGTTTCCACAATAATCCCGTCAGCACCCACAACCATTGATGCCAAAGCCATTTGAGCAACATATTTACGAATTCCCACACCATGCGATGGGTCTACGATTACAGGCAAATGAGTTTTATCTTTCAGAATAGCCACAGCATTCAAGTCAAGTGTATTGCGATATGTTTTTTCAAAGGTTCGTATTCCTCTTTCACATAAAATATTTTTTTCATTTCCGCTCGAAAAAACATATTCCGCTGCTTGTAATAATTCTTCAATAGTTCCCGATATTCCTCGTTTCAGCATAACCGCTTTATCACATTTACCCAGCGCGTTAAGCAAATTGAAATTCTGCGCATTTCGTGTACCTACCTGAAAAATATCAACGTAAGGCATCATCTCATCAATCTGGCTGATATCCATAACTTTCATGTTTATAAAATTTGCGTGAAACAAAAAAGGCTTGCCGGAACGGCAAGCCTTTTAAATATTATATAAAATACAAACAGGACAGCTTAGTTCAGCACCATCGTAGAATTGAACCATGCCACCACCAAAATCGGTTTATATTTTTAGAAATGTTTTTCATTTGATGCTACAAAAGTAAAAATAATTTTAATAACAAAAAAAATACTCATAAAAAAATATTAATCCAAAGCTCTTTTATTGAAAATCAAATATCCGAAATTAAAAAGTACTGAAACTTTATTCTCTGATTTTTTATAATAGCTTCCTGTAATGCTTACAGGGCCAACAGGAGTTTGATATACTATTGAACTTGTGATCATGCCATACCTGTATTTATATGGTTCATCCCATTGGGGTTTGCCTTCATCAGTATATGTAATTCGCTTATAAGGTTGAAAAACATAACCCTCAATTCTAAAATGAAATTTATCTGAAAACAGAAAAACTGTTTTAATACCTGCTGCTGCATAAATAGGATTCCTGTAATTTTCAATAAAAAGAGTTTGCATATATGGCGTAGGATTAAAAGCAGGTGAGGCAATAACCGTTGAAAGATAATTATTAAAGAATGGCTGATTTGAATAATTGCATTCCATGTAACCATTTACTTTTATAAAACTATTTAATTTATAATATTGCTCAAGTATAAGGCGCATATTCACCCATGAATTATAATTAACGATTGTATGATTTCCTATGGAGGTTGAACCGGGAATAAATCTTTCAAATCCGCTTATATAACGAAGCTGGAAAAATGTCTGAAACCCGCTTGTAGGAAACATTGGGAAATTTAATGTGTTGCCATCATAAGTCAGATAAGGGGAAGCCAACCTGAAATTGGTAAGGTCGGCTGTATCGGATTTCATAAAATGAATAGACTGGTAGTATTTATCGGTTTTGTCGGATATACCAATACCAAAGGTTCCACGGGCATGTGTTCTTAATGGAATGCTTACTTCCGATTTCGCATACGTTTCTCTTTGTATAACATAAGGCGGACGAATATCTTCATAAAATGATTCAACACTGCTCCGGTAATAATCATAACGGTTATATGCTGCAATAGCCTGAAAGCTTACAGGCAATTGAGTATAATAATCAATTTTCATACGGGCAAGAAGCGAACTATAAAACCTTCCGAAATAAGCGTTCCCGTAAAACGAATAACCTCTCTCGCGCAAATATTTGTACTCTGCACCAAAAAAGCCCATGTTTAAATTGGAAGATGAAAGATTCCCTCCTATTCTTGCATTAAATCTTTTTTCACGAATTACATTTAATAATAAATCATAATACCCCGTCTGCGGGTTATACTTTGCCTTGGGATATATGCTTTCAATTTGATCATCGGTGATGATTTTAAAATATTGTTTCTTAAAATAATCTAATGTGAAGGTATCTGTTGAATAGATGATATTCTTTGTCATGTATTTTTTCTGCAAAGTACTAAGTCCGGTAATATCAATATTTTTAAAAACTATCGGTCGTTCTTTCTTTAAAAAATTATTACGCTCCGCAATTAAAGCCAGTGAATCTTTTCTGACAGGGATACAATCTTTTATTTCATCCATCATCGCTTGAGTAGCATCGTAGCCGTACTGAATCAATTCTTTTGCGCGATAAAAATCCATCAGGCCTGCATTATGAACATCAGGATGAATTATCAAACCATTTGAATCGGGTAAAGAATAATTTGTTGCGGTCATGATCATATTCTCAATCTGTGCCAGAATATCATCTTCCATATTTGCCGAGGTATTTGAAGCCACCTTACTTCCTATGATATAATCCGGTTTAAAATCAGAGATCATCACATCACCTGGAAAATTATTGTAGATACCGCCATCAAATAATAATCTTCCGTTTATTGAAATAGGCTTAAAATAAAAAGGAAAGGTCATCGATGCTCTTACTGATGAACCCAGGTCGCCACTGGAAAAAACAACCGATTCGTTTGCATATACATCTGTAGCAACACAACGGAAAGGAACAAACAAGCTGTCGAAATTATAATTACATGCAGCCGATGCTTTCCCCATCAGTTCCATAAAAGCAAAATCCATCAAATGCGGAGGGACAATGTTAGTTGGCAATATAGGTTTAATAATTGTATCGTACTTAAAATTCAGATCAACCCACGAAGCATCATTTTCTTTCTTTTTAAAATAGTAAAGATATTTTTCGTCAATTTTTCCAAATGCCCAGTTCTGAAATTCAGGAGCTGTAACAATTTTAATCATCTCATCGGGAGTGTATCCTGCGGCATAAAGGGAACCTACAATTGCCCCCATCGATGTTCCTGTAACATAATCAATAGGAATATGATTTTCCTCAAGTGCTTTAATAACGCCAATATGAGCAAGTCCTTTAGCGCCACCACCACTCAGTACAAGCCCAACCTTTTGTCCAAATGAACTTACTGAAATGAACAGAAGAAAATATAATATGACCCGTTTTGTTTTCACAAATACAAACCTACATGTATTTTTTTAATGATACAAATAATAACTAATGTTAATTCATACAAGGGTTTCCTATGCTAATTACATAATATGTATTTAAATTTTATTTTATATTTTTTATTATGAACATAAGTTCATTATATTTGCAAAATAATTAACTGAAAATTATATAATGGCTCGCCCAAAAACAATACGAAAAATGGTTTCTCCACCTAAGTTCAAAGGATTTAAGCCATACGGCTATTATGCCAAAGAGCAGGAAACTGTTAATATGCTTTTTGAAGAATACGAAGCCATAAGGCTTTGTGATTACGAATTATTAAACCAGTCTGAAGCATCAGAATTCATGGGTATTTCCAGACCAACACTGACACGTATATATGAAAGCGCCAGAAGAAAAGTAGCAAAAGCATTTGCTGAAGCAAGGACCATTGTTATTGAAGGAGGAAAAGTATATTTTGATAGCGAGTGGTTTCTATGTAAAAAGTGCGGTTCTCATTTTAATAATCCCGATAAGAAAAAAAAATTAAACAATTGTCCTGTTTGTAATTCAATTTCTATTTTAAAAATTAATGAAAGTTCAAAAAAATAAATAAATTATGATTATTGCTATTGCATCAACCGGTGGAACAATTAATTCCAAATTAGATAAACGTTTTGCGAGATGTTCATTTTTTGCACTATATAATACTATTTCAGGTGAAATAAATTTTATTAAAAATTTTTGTCAGACAATGGATAAAGACGCAGGATTAGCAGTTGTAGAATGTTTGCATAAAATGAATGTCAAGAAAATCATATCCGGTGAATTTGGAATAAAAATCAAAGAGTTTATGGATAATTATAATATACAAATGATTATTATGCCTGAACAAAATCAAACGATTAATGAGATTGTTAAATTATTAAAAGCAAATAAATAAATTATGCCAAAACTAGATAAAACAGGACCCGAAGGAAAAGGGTCTGGAACAGGGAGAAACCTTGGTAAATGTATAAACAAAAAAAATGAAAACAGCGAAGGTTTTAGCTTTGAAAAAGGCTTGGGACTTAGAAAAAATGTTGGTGGAGGTAAAGGATTAGGTAAACGATTAAGGAGTTTTTTCAGATGCCCGTGATAAAATATAAAGAAATAGGTGTTATACACAGCCCATTCACATCCCTCGAAAGAATGCCTGTTCAACCTATAGCAGCAAAAGGGGTAAAAGGAACTATCGAAATTCATAAAAAATTTCTTGATGGTTTACAGGATTTAGAAAAATTTCAATATATCTATTTGTTTTATCATTTCAATAAAGCGGAAACATGTAAACTAAAAGTCATTCCTTTTATGGATGATAAGCCTCATGGAATTTTTGCTACGCGCGCACCAATAAGACCTAATCCAATAGGAATTTCTGTTGTTTATTTAATAAAAATCGAAAATAATATTCTTTACGTTGAAGATATAGATATAATGGATAATACTCCTTTACTTGATATCAAACCATTTATTCCCCAAGTTGATAACAGAATGAGTAAGAAAATCGGATGGCTTCAAGGTAAAGAAAATATTTTTCAAACACAGTCAGATGCAAGATTTATTATTAATAAGTTAAATTTAAATGAAAAAAGTAGCAATCCCCATAAGAAACAGACAAGTTGATGATCATTTAATTCCATGTGATTTTTTTACTATTTTTTAATTAATTCAGGTAAAATATTAAATGAAGTAAAATTAATAATTCCACAAGAATATCAAAAAGATGATAAAATAGAGCTAATGCTTAACGAAAAGGGAGTAACAATTTTATTGGCAGGAAAAACCAGGTATGATGAAATAGATATTTTATCTCAGCAAAATATAGATGCGATATGTTGTTGTAATGGAAATATAAATGATGTTATCAATATGTACTTAATGGGTGAACTATCAGCACTTGATTAGAGCAATAAATAAAAAAATAATACAATAATAATTTATAAAATAATACATATGAAAAAAGTAGCAGTACCAACAAGAGAAGGACAAGTTGATGACCATTTTGGTCATTGTGAATACTACACCATCTTTACAATTGAAGATGGAAAAGTAAGCAATGAAGAGACTTTTAAAGCACCGGAAGGCTGCGGATGCAAATCTAATGTTGCATCTGTACTTGCATCAATGGGAATTAAAATAATGCTTGCAGGAAACATGGGAATGGGCGCATTAAATGTTTTGAACATGAGCGGAATTGAAGTTTACCGTGGATGCAGCGGAAATGTAAAAGAAGTAATAACAGAATACCTGAAGGGCGAAGTTACCGATAGCGGCGAAGGCTGTCATAGTCATGAAGGATGCGATAATCATTAAAATATGTTTACGCATATAACAAAGATCAGGGTTGGATATACCGACACTGACCAAATGGGGTTTCTGCATCATTCAAAATATGTTATATTTTGTGAAACGGCACGTATTGAAGCAATGCGGGCATTAGGCTCATGTTATAAAGAAATTGAGGACATGGGTATTTTCATGCCTGTGATTTCAATGAACTTCAAATTTATCAAACCTGCTTTTTATGATGATTTGATTTCGGTAAAAACAATATTGCGTGATATACCAAAAACAAGAATGAAATTTGAATATGAATTTTACAATGAATCCGGCACAATGACAACAACAGCAGAAGTAACCCTGACATTTATCAATAATAAAACACGGAAGCCTTGCTTTCCGCCAAAATTACTAACAGAATCATTAAAAACATTTTTTAATAACGAAATAAAAAAATAAAATATATGGACACAAAAAAATTAGGATTTGACTCGAAATTAATTCATAGTGGCGGACATAAAGATGCTTACGGAAGCGCTACCGTTCCTATATATCAAACTTCTACTTTCGCCTTTGAAAGCGCCGATGAAGGAGCAAAATGCTTTGCGGGAGAAAGCAACGGGTATATTTATACACGTATTGGTAACCCAACAATAACCGCACTTGAAAAATTAATAGCTGATCTGGAAAACGGTTATGGGGGCATAGCAGTTTCTTCAGGTATGGCTGCTGTTACAACTTGCTATATGGCTTTATTGAATCATGGCGACCATATTGTAAGTACAGATGCAGTTTACGGACCGGCACGAGGTGTAATGGAAAATCATTTTTCACGTTTTGGTGTTCAGGCAACTTACATTAACACTACCGATATTAACACTATTGAAAAAGCAATAAAACCCAATACAAAAGTTTTATATATCGAAACTCCTGCAAATCCTACAATGGAGATTACAGACTTAAAAGCATGTGCAAAACTTGCAAAAGAAAAAAATATTTTACTTGTGGTTGACAATACCTTTTGCAGCCCATATTTACAGAAGCCTCTGGATTTAGGCGCAGATGTTGTTTTTCATTCAATGACAAAATTCATCAACGGACATGCTGATATTGTTGCAGGAATTATTGTTGCAAAAGAAAAAGTAATCTATGACAAGTTACGAGTAATGATGATTAACATGGGATGTAATATGGATCCACACCAGGCATACATGGTACATCGTGGTGTTAAAACTTTAAGCATAAGAGTAAGGGAAGCCCAGCAAAATGCAATGAAGGTTGCGAATTTTTTAGAAGCTCATCCTAAGGTTGCATGGATAAAATACCCCGGATTAAAATCGCATCCACAGTATAAGCTTGCATCAGAACAAATGAAAGGTCCGGGATCAATGATCAGTTTTGGATTAAAAGGTGGTTATGATGCAGCAAAAAAATTATTGGATAATGTACACCTCGCTATTCTGGCGGTTTCACTGGGTGGCGTGGAAACATTAATTCAACATCCTGCTTCAATGACTCATGCTAAAGTATCAAATGAAGCCAAATTAAAAGCAGGTATAACAGACGATTTAATTCGTTTTTCTGTAGGAATAGAAGATGTAAATGATATTATTGAAGATTTAGAAACCGCGTTGGAAAAAGCATAATGACAAAAGACAGTTTATTAAAAAAACTTTCGGAAGATATTCGTTATCAGGAAGGGCTAACAGCATGTATCAATTGTGGTACATGCACTGCCATTTGTCCGGCTGCACAGTTTTATGATTACGACCCGCGAATGGTTGCCGATACACTTCAACATAAAGATGAAGCAGAACTTGAAGCATTGTTAAAAGGTGATACCATCTGGATGTGTGGCGAATGCCTTTCATGTAAAACACGCTGCCCGAGAAGCAACGTACCGGGATATTTAATACAAGCGCTGCGTGCGCTTTCAATTGAAACCGGATTTTTTGCTGAATCGGAAAAAGGCAGACAACAACTGGCCATTAAAAGAACTGTCGGAGAACATATACTTCAATATGGGTACTGTGTTCATATTGATGAAGTAAATACTCAAATGTATCCAGAACAAGGTCCCGTTTGGGATTGGCTGAAATTGAACCGCGAGACAATTCTCAAAAAACTTGGAGCTAATTATAATGAAAATGGAGCCGGAACATTAAGAAAAACTTCAGACGAATCGATGAATGATTTAAGAAATATTTTCCGGGTTACAGGAGCAATAGAACGTTTTGATAAAATTGAAAAATATTCCGAAAAGAAAGCATCGGAACTGGGAATTCAATTCAGCGAAGGAAAAGATAATGATTATTTCAGGTATGTGTATTCAAATGAAAAGCCGGAGGAACAATGATTGCTAAGGGTAAAAATATTTGCTGGGAAAATTATCAGAAAGAAATTGCCGACGATCATTTTTATTTTGCAAGAAGTTGTATTCGTCAGAATTTTTTCCCGGCATCGGAAACTTTTTTTCTTAAAATATTAAAAGACATTTTACATAAAGATATTTTCGATGACCCGAATCAAACAACATGTACAGGCATTGCTTATCATTCGGGAATAGTTCCTATGGAAACTACCATGACTGTTGTTGCGCGGCAATTCGCATTGATGAATGAAGCCGGGTATGGAAATTTTGTATGCTCTTGTGTTACGTCTTTTGGTATCTATTCAGAAATGGTTGAAACATGGAAACATTTTCCTGAATTGGAAAAGAAAACCAGGAAAATGCTAAAAGAATCTACCGGGAAAGATTTTGTAATACCGAAAAATCTTGTTCACACCAGTGATATTATTTATAAGTTCCGAAAAGAAATTTCAGAAAAAGCGAAATATCGTTTGGTTAATAAATTAACAGGACAACCCTTAAAAATTGTTGACCATATTGGATGCCATTACGCAAAAATATTTCCCGAAAAAGGAATTGGCGGAGCGGAATACCCCTACGTACTTGCCGGAATGATTGATGACTGGGGCGGTGCACAGGTTGATTATCCCGAACGTCGCCATTGTTGCGGATTTGGATTCAGGCAATACCTGGTTCAATCGAACAGGGGATATTCTGTATCGAACAGTAAAAGAAAATTGGATTCTATGAAGCCGTATAATCCTGATGCAATAATTACCAATTGTCCGGGATGTAATTTTTTTCTCGACCGCTGGCAATATGTGATCAGTGAAATGGAAGGAACTACATATGCGCAAAATAATTATGGCATTCCTGTTTTAACTTATGAAGAACTCGCGGGACTGGTACTTGGTTATGCCCCATGGGAACTAGGGCTTCAGCTTCACCAGGTTGCGGTGGAACCATTGCTTGATAAAATAGGAATTGGATATGATGCAAAAGAAAAATACAAAGGGGCCAATGGAGAAAACATTGGAGAACCAATTTCTGCATCAGTATTAAAAAATAATTAATTTATTTTATCGTGATCCAATCCATAAACAAACAGATTCCTGTTATCGATATTTATAAATGCACTAAATGCGGGAATTGTATTAAAGCCTGTCCAAATATGGCAATAATAAAATCTGTCGGTTACGATTGTTCAAAATGTATCAAGTATTGCATTACAATGCCCGTCAATTGTGTCCAGGAACATTATATCATTTATAATGAAATTTGCGATGGGTGTGGGTTATGTATCCCTGTTTGTAAAAGCGAATCCATTTATTGGAATAAAAAAGTTGAATGATGCATTTTAAAAAAAATAAATGATAATATTATAAATTTATATTTTTGGAAACTAATGGAAGATATTACAGAAAAAAGAGATAACCTTGCAAAGCAAAGAACACATTTAGCTAATGAAAGAACTTTGCTTTCTTATATAAGGACATTTCTGGCTTTATCAGGATTTGGAATCCTGCTTATAAAATATGAAAGCAGAGATATATCTGTAATTATCGGGTATCTTTTAATTATTATTGCCGCAATTTTATTAACTATAGGCATTCTGAGATTTCTAATTCAAAAAAAACAAATCAATAAATTTTGAAAAACAAATCTTACAAAAATATTATTTCAATTTTTTTATTGGGGATATTTCTTTTACCAACAATAATTAAACTTGAGCATCATCATGAACATTATATTTATAAATCGGATAATAAAAAACATATTCATGAATTTCACCATAAGTGCGAGATTTGTAAATTTGAATTTTCAACATATACTCCATCCCCTGTTAAAACTGCTAATTCAAAAAATGTAATAAATTATTTCTACAATAATATTTATACTTCTGCTGTTTTTATTGAGCAAAATATTTTATCATTTTCTTTACGCGCCCCTCCGTTAGTATAAAATTCCATACTAACTTATAAAAACATATTCCAATATTTTAAACTTTTCAAAACAAAAATGTTTTGAAAGAATTAGTATTAACCATATAACGTAAACAAAATGAAAAAAATAATTTTCATATGTGTTTTGGTGTTATCATTCCAATTCACATTTTCTCAAAATTCAATTAAAGGAAAAATCATTGATACAGATAATAAGCCGCTAACCGGTGCAACAATATTTTTGACTGAGCTTAATAAAAGCACTATATCAAACCAAAACGGTGAATTCTTTTTAAATAATTTACCAAATGGGAAAATTAAAATACAGGTTTCATTCATTGGTTATGCAAATGCAATAGAAACAATATTTCTAAATAATAAAAACGTTGAACTAAATATTACGATGAAAGAAACAGCAATAGAAACAGAAGAAATTGTTGTTTCAGGCGGATACAGTTCTACACAACATGACAATGCCGTAAAAATTGATGTACTTAAACTTAATGAACGCATAAATACAGTAAGTCCAAATTTCACAGAAATACTCACTAAAGTACCCGGAGTTGATATGATTTCAAAAGGAAATGGTGTTTCAAAACCAGTAATAAGGGGATTGGGAATGGACAATGTTGTGATATTAAATAACGGTGTAAGGTTTGAAAACTACCAGTATTCCGATCATCACCCACTGGGTATTGATGAATTCGGAATAGAAGATGTTGAAATCATTAAGGGTCCAGCTTCACTGCTTTATGGTTCCGATGCCATAGGCGGAGTAATTAATTTCATTAAAGAAAAACCCGCAGCAATAGGTAAAATTCAAGGCGATTATAACCTACAACTTTTTTCAAATTCGCTTGGCGCCGAAAATAATTTAGGGATTAAAGGCGCTTCAAAAAAATTATTCGGGGGAATACGTTTCGGAAATAAAACAAATGCCGATTATTTACAGGGTGGTGGTAACTTTGTTCCCAACACCAGATTCAATGAAATTTCACTGAAAGCAAATGGAGGATATAGCAGTAAAATTGGAATTTTTAAAATGTTTTACGATTATAATCAACAAAAATTAGGTTTGGCAGAAGATGAACCTATAGAAGAAATTACATCACGCGGACGTAAGAATGAAATATGGTACGAGCAAATGAATAACCACTTGCTTTCGTCGCAAAACAGAATATTCCTGAATAAATATAAACTGGAAATTAATGCGGCGCTTCAGTCAGCCGATTTAATTCACTATGCAGACATTGATATTACAGAAATTTCAATGAATCTTAAAACACTAACTTATGAAACAAAACTTTATTTACCTTCCAACGAAAAGTCGGAATATATTATCGGGATACAAGGGTTAAACCAGGTCAATAAAAATTTTAACCATGCCGAAGTAATTCTATTACCCGATGCTCACACTGACAACTACTCTGCATTTACACTGCTTCAATACACGGTTTTCAAAAAGTTGAAATTACAAACAGGTATACGTTACGATTACAAATTAATTTCAACCGAAGCTGTCGGACAAACTTCCGATTATAATTACCGTGAAGCGTTAAATATAAATTATAATAGTTTCAGTGGCTCTATTGGCACTACATATAACCTATCTGAAAAGATATTATTCCGTACAAATTTCGCTACGGCTTACCGTACGCCTAATCTTGCAGAACTAACATCAAACGGGATACATGAAATTCGCTACGAACTTGGGAATAGTTCTCTGTCGCCTCAAAATGCTTATGAAACCGATATGAGCATGCATTACCATGTAAATGATTTCACACTTGATATTGCAGGGTTTTACAATATAATAAACAAATATATTTATATTTCACCTACCAATGATACTATTGCAAGCGGTGAAACCATTTATAAATACATGCAGTCGGATGCAGTACTTTATGGCGGTGAAACAGGGATTCATTTTCACCCTAAAAAAATAAAATGGCTTCATCTTGAATCCAAATTCTCGACAGTTACAGGCAAACAAATTAACGGCAATCATTTACCTTATATTCCTGCGAAAAAATTAAGCTTTGAAATTATGGCAGAAAAAGAAAAAATAAGTTTTCTTCATGATGTATTTATAAAAATAATTTCATCAACAGCATTTGAACAAAATGATCCATCACCCGAAGAAGAAGAAGCCCCGGGTTATTCATTATTTAATTTAGGAACAGGTGCAAGTATTAAATCAGGAAAACAAATGATTTCATTAGCGTTTGGAGTAAATAACATTTTCGATAAAAAATACATCGACCATCTTTCTACTTTAAAAGAAGTTGGCTTTTATAATCCCGGCAGGAATTTTACATTAAGTGTTAAAATACCATTTGAATTTTAATTCATAAATTTGTATATAAAAAATCTCAAAAGGTTAAAATTCAAATGAACCTTTTTATTTTTTACATTTACCATATAAAACATAAAAACATGAAAAAAATAAATTTAATTCTTATTACTTTTATTATTAATACAATTGCATCATTCGCCCAGACACCTGTTTGGGAATGGGTAAAAAATTCAGGAGGCGAAAAGATAACCTACGTAACATGAGGCTACGGCAATGAGGCATATGCTATGTCAAATGATGCTTTAGGTAATGTTTATGTTACCGGATATTTTATTAGTCCGACCGTAATTTTTGATGATGATACACTTACCAACTCAAGCCAGGAGCATGATATCTTTTTGGTAAAATACAATGATAACGGTGATGTTATTTGGTCAAGAAGTATTGGAGGAGACGATCATGACACACCATATTCTGTTGATGTTGATGTAAACGGCAATGTATATATTGCAGGATTTAATGGTTCTTCTGAACTCATCTTTAATAATGACACACTTGTAAGCACAGGCAATACTGATGTTTTGCTTTGTAAGTTCGACGCAAACGGAAACAAACTTTGGGCAAGAGGTGCAAAAGGAAATGATGCTGATGAAGCAACTTCGGTTACAACAGACAATTCAGGAAATATATATATTACCGGAAACTTCCGAAGCTCTTCAATAATTTTTGGTACCGATACCCTTGATTATACAAGTATATCAGGGAGTATGTTTGTTGTTAAATACAAACCGGATGGAAATATAATCTGGGCAAAAAGGTTTGGTGGAAGTTCACAGGATAAAGCATACTCAATAACTGCCGATGCGAATGGAAATATATTTTTCGGAGGTACTTATAAAAGTCCTTATATTTCTTTTGACTCCGATACGATACACAATAATTCCAATAATGGTTATTCCGATATATTTTTAACAAAACTCGACACCGCAGGGAATGTACTTTGGGCAAAAAGCGCAGGGAATTATTCCGACGAACGTGTAAAAGCAATTACTACTGATATTTCAGGAAATATTTATGTGTCCGGTATTTTCTTTAGTTCTACATTTAACCTTGGCACAACAACATTAGTAAACTCTTTTTTAGACAGAGCTGATGTTTTCACAACAAAATTTAATACAAGTGGACAGGTATTATGGGCAAAATGTGCCGGCGGAAACAATGATGATCAGCTTTCGGCTATTGCTACTGATGCTTCAGAAAATGTGATTATTTCTATGACATACAACAGTCCTTCAATTAAATTTGGAACCTTCACGTTTAATAACGCCGGGTTATATGATGGAGCTCTTGCCAAATATGATAAGGACGGGAATTTTATCTGGGCAAAAGGTATTGGTGGAAACATTGATGATGGAGCTTTTGCTGTTGCCGTTAATTCACTTGAAAATATTTTTACAGCAGGATATTATCAGAGTAGTGTTGTAGTATTTGATTCCTTATTTATTACAAGCCCTGATACAAATTATTCTACGGTATATGTTGCTAAACTTGAAGCAGAGACAACAGGGGAAAAAAATATAGAAAAACAGGAATTCATTAATGTATATCCAAATCCTTGTAATGGCATTTTTACTGTTGAAAGCACATATATTGACAATAACTCTGTACTATCAGTTTACAATATTTTTGGCGACAGGATTTTTTTCAAAGTAAACCCGTCAATTTCTGAACAGGTTGATATATCAGGCTATTCAAGAGGAATTTATCTTGTAAAACTCGAAACTAAAAATTTCTTTACCGTGATAAAAATGATTAAAGAGTAAATCGCAATTCAGCAAAATCAATTATATTAGCGGTTATAGAGAAATCAAAATTTCCCGGAAACAATAAATAGCCTTACTTTAAGTTTTATAATACATTTTAAATTAACAGGCTGAATAAAATATCATATTTATAAATTAGAAACAATGAAGATTTTAAAAAAATATTTATTTTTCTTGAATGTTGTGTTATTCCCTTTTTATTTGCATTCTCAGGACATCAAGGATACGGTTAAATTAAAGAGTATCGAGATTAAAGACAGCCTAATAAAAAAATACTCATATATAGCAAGCGACATCAGCAAAACACAAATTCAAAATTCAAACACTCATGATATAGGCGAATTTTTACGAACTGTTCCTAATGTATCAGGTTTGCGAAAAGGCGGTATTGCTGTTGACCCGGTAATAAGGGGTTTCAGATATAGCGAACTGAATGTGGTATTGGATAACGGAATCAAAATAGAGAATGGCTGTCCTAATCGCATGGACCCGGTATCGTCTCATGTTGAAGCAGATGATATAGAAAAAATTGAAATCATTAAAGGTCCTTACACTTTACGTTATGGTTCATCATTGGGTGGAGTTTTAAATTTTGTTACCATAAAACCACAGAAATACGATGAATTTGAAATTCATGCCAATGCCATGTATGGCTTTGAAACCAACTGGAACGGGCAGAAAGAGCATATATCTGTATTTGGCGGATATAAAAAAATATATTTCCTGTTTTCGGGTGGTTATAAAAATTATGGCAATTACGAAAGCGGCAATCTCGATGATCTTGATACAACTTATAATTCTTCATTTGAAAAATATAATTACATGGGAAAAGTTGGGTTTATTTTAACACCAAATCAGAACATACTTTTTTCATATTCCAATATCCGCAGCAATGATGTTTTGTACCCGGCATTACCAATGGATGAAGTTAGCGACAATACACAAATCGGCTCAATTGATTATAGCTTAAAAAATATAGGCAATATCATAAAAACTTTTGATATAAAAATCTATCGCTCGGATGTGAACCATATAATGGACAACAGCAAACGTTCCAATTATTCAACAAAACAAATGATAGCAGAGGTGGATGCTATAAATACAGGAGGACGTGCGGAATTAAATTTACAATTAAACAAACATAAAATAATTGCAGGTTTGGATTTTGAAGATATTGCCAAAGACGGCGAAAGAATAATGACCATGCAAATGATGGGAACTTCTTCAACAAAAAAAACAAATCTATGGAATGACGCACTAATACAAAATTCAGGACTGTACGCAGAGTATACAACATCGTTTTCTTCATATGAAATAAATGCGAGTATACGTTGTGATTATAATAAAGCAACATCAAAAGATACATTGAAACTGGTTAAAGATGCTATTGAATATTTCGATGACGTAAGTTCGCAATCACTGAATTTAAGCGCTAATGCAGGAATTACAAAAAAAATAAATGATCATTTAAGCATATCGTTGGCATTATGTCGCGGAGTGCGAACCCCCAACATGCTTGAACGATATATAAAATTGCTTGCTGTTGGTTATGACAACTATGACTACTTAGGAAATCCCCGGTTGAAGCCGGAAATAAATTATGAAGCCGACCTGACATTAAAATATTCAAAAGAAAATTTAGGAGCTGTTTATTTAAATGGTTTTTATTCCTATGTTACTGATTATATTTCATCAGTAAGAATACCGCCATCTATAATCACTTCACAAACACAAGGTGTTTTAGGTGTAAAACAATTTGCAAATACCGATCACGTTACTTTCGAAGGATTTGAATTAGGCTATACCTCGCCTGAACAATTCCGGCTGAACACAAGTATTGTTGCTGCATACACCTATGGTGTTATTCCTGAAGATATAAAATACATTACAAGCGGAACACAAGTGATTGGCGAAACAACTGTTATTAATGATGCGCTACCTGAAATCCCTCCTTTTGAAACCACTTTAGGTATATCATATAAATTCGTAAAAAGAAATATTACTCCTAAAATATCAATACGCATCGTTGCCGATCAGCGCCATACTTCAGTTGCACTCTATGAATCCTATACGCCGGGATTCGCATTACTTAACTTTTCTGTTAAATGTAAAATAAATAAATTTGCCGATATCAATGCCGGGATTAACAATATTTTCGATCGTGCATATTATGAACATCTGAACCGTAAAATCGTTGGAAGCACAGGAAAACTTTACGAACCGGGAAGAGTATTCTTTATAAATTTGTATGTAAATATTTAAGTATATGAAAGTTTTTTGTCTGCGAAATTTATTTCTAATACTAATCATGCTTGTAATTTTTTCATGTAAAAAAACACAGGAAAAAGCTACTGTTGCAGAAACAGGTCATATCAACTTCCTGTTCACACATAATGTTGACGACCAACCCTTGAATACAGATACGATGATGTATATTAATGCTGCCGGAAATCTTTATGAAGTGAACCAGTTGATGTATTTTATATCGGATGTGAAATTATATAAGTCGGATGGAACAATAAAAGTGATTGATGACTGGAAAAATATAAATTATGTTGATATAGATATTCCTTCAACATTAACATGGAATGTTTACGACAGTATTCCTGTTGGCGCTTACGATTCCATTTCATTTACATTTGGGATTAATGCAGAAAAGAATAAATCATTCATGTTTGTTAATCATCCTGAATCAAATATGGCATGGCCCGATATGCTGGGTGGCGGCTATCACTACATGATGCTTAATGGGAAATGGCAGGATTCGATCAACCAAATAGAAAACTTTAATTTTCACCTTGGTATCGGGCAGTTATATAAAAGCAATGCCACTAATTGTGTGGATTCTATTTATGCTTATGTTCAGAATTATTTTAATGTCAGTTTGCCGAATTCATCTTTTACAATAACGGAAGGAACAACCCGGAATATTGAGATTATTATGAATATCGACAGTTGGTTTAAAACACCACATATTTACAATCACAATTATTGGGGTGGAAACATCATGCAGATTCAACCTGCCATGCAAATGATAAAAGAAAATGGGTATGATGTATTCAGTGTAGGAAACATTAATTAATTTTTTTATTTTCACAAAACAAATATCAATTATTAAATGAACGAATTTGATATAAAAGCGCTTACCTGGGATGATAATCCTTTATTCATTGAACGGTCAAAACATATTGCAGACAAGATCCGCGAGCATGTTAAATTAAATGCGGAAATGGAAGGATTTGAATACGGCTGTGGAACCGGTTTGATCAGTTTTAATTTAATGCCTTACCTGAAATCGATTACTCTTGCCGACAGCTCCGATGGTATGCTGGAAGTACTGAAACAAAAAATTCAAAAAAATAAAATTACATCAATGAATGTTTTAAAAACTGATTTGATAGTTGATAAAATTCCTGATAAAAAATTTGATATCATTTATACCGCTTTGACATTACATCATATTACTGATATAGAAACCATTTTAGCACGTTTCTATATGATGATGAAAAAACCGGCATTCTTATGTATTGCCGATCTGGATAAAGAGAATGGCAATTTTCATGGTCCGGATTTTAAAGGCCACAAAGGTTTTGATCGCGAAGCAATGAAAAAACTTTTTATAACAACAGGATTTAAAAATATAAAAGCAGATACCTGTTATGAGATGAAAAGAATAAATGAACAAAACCAAAATGTTATATACCCTGTTTTTCTTATGACAGGTGAAAAATAATTTTCCTATTCTTTCCTTACTGCCCTTGTAGGACAATATTTTGCACATTTACCACAACCGGTACATTTTGATTTATCTATTACAGGAAGTCCATATCCATTTTGCATTATTGCTCCCGCTGGACAAACATTTATTATCGGACAACGATGATTTTGCGGACACAAGTGTTCACTAACTATGTATGTCATAATTTAACGATTTATGATTTTAGATTTATGATTTGAATATTTGTCATATGTTTTTTGGTTGTGCTGCTGGTTTGGTTGACAGTTAATGGTCGATTGATTTTTTTATTTTCAACAAATAACTTTAGCCTTAACCAGCCGCCACTCCTATAAACTCTTGACTTTGTCAATAGGTGAAAGGTTGAGCTGCTGGTTTTGTTGATAATTTAAAGTCGAAAGAAAATCAAATCACATTTTATACATTATCAGGCCTCGATGAACTCAGCCTGACCGTGCGCCTGTCGTCATTTTGAGTTTATCGAAAAATGGTGCGATGGAATTTTTACTTTCAACAAATAACTTTAACCTTAACCAGCCGCTACTCCTATTAACTTTCTACTTTGTCAATGGTTGAAAGGTTGAGCTGCTGGTTTGGTTGATAATTTAAAGTCGAAAGAAAATCAAATCACATTTTATACATTATCAGGCTTCGATGAACTCAGCCTGACCGTGCGCCTGTCGTCATTTTGAGTTTATCGAAAAATGGTGCGATGGAATTTTTACTTTCAACAAATAACTTTAGCCTTAACAAGCCGCTACTCCTATAAACTTTTAACTTTTGTTTTCACGATTAATTTTACATTTAAGTCCGCCATTGACGGTTTATGATTGAAACATTCTTGACACAAATGTGCCTAAAATGCTATCATCTGAATTGTCTTCTATATGTTTCAGGCTTGTTCAACAACACTTCATTAATCAATCGCACAAACGAATCTTTCGAAATTGCGCCCATCGACATTTGTGGTTGCCCGTCTTTCGGAATAAAAAGAATTGACGGAATACTTCTAATACCAAATGCAGCAGCAAGCTCCTGCTCGGCTTCAGTATCTACTTTAAAAATATCAACTTTCCCTGCATACTCGTTTGAAAGTTCTTCAAGTATTGGAGCTACCATTTTACAAGGACTGCACCAATCGGCATAAAAATCAATAATACATGGATTATTTCCAACATACTTCCACTCTTTGTTTGTCTCGTAATCAAACACCTTTTGTTTAAAGGTCTCCTTCGTCAAATGTTCCATAGTTTATATTTTATATTAATCGATAAATTATTTCATCTTAAAGTTTATTAAAAGTTTCCAAAATTGATGCAGTTCCAATTAAACAGAAATCTTAACATGATTATTTTTTTATTTTTTTTGCTTCAATGATCAGTCGTGAAAAATATATAGCAAAAGGTCTGTATGCAAGATGCGACCATTTTGAAAAAGGAACTTCTATAATCAGCATCGGTATTAAAATCATCATATGTATTACATATGTGTAGTATGTAGCATAAGGCATTCCGTAAATCCTGAAAAAATGTAAAAGTATCCCGCTAAACGCAGTTAAAAATAGCAGAATTAAAAATGTCCAATCAGAAAAATGTGTCTTCTTAGATTTTTCAATTATTTTTTTTATTCTTAAAATCGCAAAATATATGATACCTGTAATAATTCCTGCTGTAGCGTAATATCCTAACAACCGCTGCGGATGATACCATTTATATACGTTATCCGTTTGAAACCATCCTAAAAAGCCTACAATCATTATAAACATCGTAACATAGGCTGTCATTAAAAACAAATGAATTAACCAATAATTATATTCTCCGCTTTTTATTTTTTCCCAGAAAGATTTTTTTTCAGCATTGCATTTTGAAAAATTCCACTGGGTAAAAAAATGAAATAAAATATTGAATAATTCTGTAAAATATAATTTTAACGGAACTTTTACATCTTTCCTTTTTAATACAATTTTAAAAAACATGTTGACAATATTCGACAACAGAAAAAAAGACAAGAGCCCTGCCATTGACCAATCCAAAATTTCAACATTTTGCCATGGAGCAAATGTGTTAAGCTTAACACCTCCTTCAGTTGTAAGTTCTGTTGTCATCTCACCGCTATATAATATAAATAGCAATAATACTATTAAAGCAACAAAAATAATTGCACCTAATTCCCATACTTTCGATGTATATAATTTTTTTGACAAACCTGTCCAGTCATATTTTGCAACAAGATAACGTCTGACTGACATCATAAGGTTTCCGGGGTCAGCCTGCCGTGGGCAACTTGTTGAACAATCACCGCAATAATAACATAACCATGGTTCTACAGAAGTTTGCAATTCACCTTCTAGTCCAAGCGAAGTATAACGAATTATTTTTCTCGGAAAAGAATTATCTGCATCTGTCATAGAACATACCGCCGTACAATTACCACAGTTGTAGCAGGCATTAAAATCTTGTGCCCCGTATTTTTTTATCTCTTCAGCAAAATCAGGATTTATTTTTGCCATGTTCATTAATTTTTCTGTTTGTATAAATGATACGTTTCTTTTTTATCCAACCCTGCCGACTCAACAATACTGTATTTATTCATCGTCATTAAATGATAAGTAACCAAGTCATTATTTATCTCCAGCTCTTTTGAAATTTCAGGAATGGTCTTGGGCTTTTCATTTATCGATTGCAAAATTTGTTTCCATATTTGCGGGTATTCTTTCATGGTTACTGCACCTTCTGCCTGCACTTCTTCTTCGCCCGATTTTTCTTTCAATTCAATTTTTTGCATGAAGCCATCAATCATCGATTCAATTTCATCATTGGTGTATTGAGCGATCTGAATAGCATCAACAGGACAAACGGGAGCGCATATTCCGCAACCTGTACACGAAGCCATGTTCACCGATGCGATATTTTTCCCTTCGGCTTTTATTTCTTTAAGCGCATCGTATTCACACACTTCAGCACATTTACCACACCACACGCAAATATCTTTATCAACTGTTGCAACAATCGGATCGAGTGATATTCTTCCGCTCTTTATCAATGCATTTATTTTTGCAGAAGCAGCCAATGATGATTGAACTGATTCGGAAACATTTTTTGGCCCCTGGCATGAACCACCAATGAATACACCTTTTATAACGGTTTCAACAGGTTTTAATTTCGGATGAATCTCATTAAAGAACTTATCGTTACCAATCGGAATCTTTAATATTTCCGCTAAAGAAGAGCTATCGGAACGCGAGACCATTCCTGTAACCAGAACGACCAAATCGGTTTCCAGTTCCAGTTCTTTTTTAGTTGTAATATAATCCTTAACCTTTACAACCAGCTTATTCCCGTTCATTTCAACTACCGGAGGTTCTTTCTCATCAAACCTTAAATACACATCACCCTGTTTTGACGATTTCTCAAAAAGTATTTCCTGTTTCCCGTATGTCCTGATATCACGATAAAAATGAAATGCCCTTACATCTTTATATTTTTCTTTTAACTGTAATGACGTGTGAATGGTTGAAGTACAGCAGAATCTTGAACAATACTTGTTTTTCCCCTTGCTCTGGCGGTTTCCAACGCAATAGATAAATGCAACACTACGAACTTTTTTATTATTATAAATTAAAGTTTCCGGATTCAATTCCATCAATCTTTTCAGTTCAGGCAGCGTGATTACTCCGTTTAATTTTTTATAACCGAATTCGTTTTCTTCAGGTTGATAAGTATCCACGCCTGTTGTAACAAGCACCGAACCTGCGTTAAGTGTTAACGTTTCATCTGGTTGATAAATATCAATGCAAGAAGAAAATTTTTTCAAAAATTCTTTTTCATTTTTTAATGCTTCTGCATCAACAACGTATTTATCTGGTAATGCTTCAGGATAATTTTTATAAATTGCTTTTCTCCTGGTTAGCCCGTAATTAAAGACATCAGGAACTTCAACACTGCATTCGGAAATTGCCTGGTTCAATAATTTTTCATCCGCTTTTTCATTAATAAAACGAGGTTTTATTTTTATTGAAACATTAAAGTTTCCAAGACTTCCAGAGATTTTTTCAAGTGTTGCACCGGTAAATAAAGTAATTTTATTCAGCGATTTAATTTCGTTATAAAGTTGTTCAACCAATTGTTTTCCTTTCTGGTTGGTCATAAACAATTCACCTGACTGTGCTACTCTCCCTCCAACAAAAAAATCTTTTTCAACCAAGAAAACATCATTACCCATTTTTGCAAGATCAATAGCAGCGCGCATTCCAGAAACACCGGCACCAACAATAACTACAGCTTTCTTAGCATCAATCACAATATTTTCCAATGCTTTTGAACGAGCAACACGTTTTATTCCGGCACGTATCAACCCTACTGCTTTCTTTGTTGCATCAAGTGGATGGTCGGAATGAGGCCATGAACATTGTTCACGAATATTCACCTGGACATAGTTGAATGGGTTTAATCCCGCTCTCTGCGCAACACCGCGGAATGTATGTAAATGCAGTTTGGGCGAACATGAAGCAACAACAATCGAATCAAGATTCTTATCCCTGATATCGTTTATCATTTCTTTCTGATTTGAATCGGCGCATGCAAACATCACATTCTTTGCGATCACAACGCCATCTTCATCTTTCATCATTTCGCTGAGTTGTTCAACATCCACATAATCGGAAATGTTGCCCCCGCAATGACAGATATATACTCCTATTCGTTCTTTCATCTTTACTTCATTATATTTTTTACCACTAAGACACTTAGAACACATAGAAACACTAAGAAATTTCTCAGTGTAACTTAGTGAACTTAGTGTCTAAGTGGTTACATTTTGAGTTTCATTATTCGACATTAAATAACTTGTTACTTCGCTTGCTGCGCAGCCTGCCGACAAAATTGAATCGGGAATATCTTTTGGGCCGGATGCAGCGCCTGCCACAAAAACCCCATCAATACTGGTGTTTGATGGCCTCAATAATTCATCAGGCTGTTTCACAAAATTGTAATCATCAAGCTCAAGCTTTTGATTGGTGAACATTTTCGGAATTTCCTTATTCGGTAAAACACCAACCGACAGAACAACCAAATCGTGCTTTGCCTCTTTAACAATACCAGTGGCAATATCTTCATAACGCAATATCAAATCGCCGCTTTTATCATCCTTCTCTTTTATACGCGCAATTTTTCCTTTCACAAAATTCACTCCCATTCCTTTCGACTGCATGAAAAATTCTTCATAACCTTTTCCGAAAGCACGAATGTCGATGTAGTATATAGTGATGTCAGCAAGTGGTAAAGCGCCCATCAGCAATTGTGCCTGTTTAATAGAATACATGCAACAGATTTGTGAACATATAGGATTATTGGCACATTCTGCGCTACATGCTTTATTCTCCATGCTCGAATCGCGCGAACCTGTACATAAAACATAAGCAATATTATCGGGAACTTTTCCATCACCCGGCCGAAGAACGCCGTTATACGGGCGAGTTGGAGCAATCAATCGTTCCATCTGCATAGAGTCGATCACATTCGGAAATTTTGAATAACCGTATTCCGGTTTACCTTCAGGTTTGAATAACTGGTAACCTGTTGTAACAACCACTGAGCTTGCATTAATATTCGCAATTTCTTTTTTCTGTGAGAAGTCAATCGCATTTGCCGGACATGCCGAAACACACTGGTGGCATTCCCTGCAATTGCTGCAATCCAGGCAACGCTGCGAACTTTTCAAAACTTCTTCTTCGGAATAAGTAATTTCAATATCCTTAAAATCTTTTATTCGTTCTTCAACCGTTCTGAACTTTTCTTTCAATGCTGGAAGAAACTTAATATCTTTTCTCTGAAGAACTTTATTTTTATCAACAGCAGGAAGCTTGTCGCCAAATTCAAATGATTCAGGGTTTTCATCATTTAAAAATTTATCAATGTAGAATGCAGCTCTTTTGCCCTGACCCGCTGCTTCAATAATTGTAGAAGTCCCGGTAACACCATCACCTCCGGCAAATATTTTTTTATTGGAAGTCTGTAATGTTTTTTCATTCACCTTAATGGTGCCGCCTTTTTTCAGTTCCAATGTTTTTGCAAAATCTGTGGTGGAAGGTTGAAGACCGATTGCTTCAATAACAAAATCCACATCTTCAAAATACTCGGAACCTGCAATAGGCACAGGCCTTCTGCGACCGCTTTCATCAGGTTTCTCAAGTTGCATTTTCACCAACTGAACTTTTTTCACAACACCATTTTCACCAAAGAATTTAACAGGATTTCGTAATAATAAAAGTTCTGCGCCTTCTTCTTCAGCTTCTTTTATTTCGGGTGCAAAGCATGGCATCTCCTCACGACTACGACGATATACAATGGTAACTTTTTCAGCGCCCAGTCGTAATGATGTTCTTGCAGCATCCATAGCAGTATTGCCGCCACCAATCACCATTACTTTTTTTACTTGCAGGTTTTCTTTTTTTCCGATGTTTGCTTCCCTTAGAAAATCAAGGCATGAAACGATGCCTTTCAGCTCAGAACCTTCAACGCCAAGTTTGCTTGTATCATGAGTACCCACAGAAACAAATACACTATCGAAGCCTTCATTCAATAATGATTCTATATCCGTAATTTTTTTATTCACTTCATATTCCACGTAAAGTGCAAGAATATTTTTCACATCGCGCTCAACAATTTTTTTCGGAAGACGATATTCAGGAAGGGTAAGCATAAGCATACCACCCAACACCGGTGCGGCTTCAAATATTTTAACATCATGACCTTTCAATGCCAGGTGATATGCGGCTGTCAGGCCGGCAGGACCTGAACCAATCACAGCAACTTTCCTTCCCGATTTTGTTTCAATGATTTTTTTCTGTGGCTCTGGATATTTCTCATAGTAATAATCGGTGAAAAATCTTTTTATTCTTCTGATATCGACAGGTGCTTCGAGACTTCCCCTTGTACATGCGCTCTGACAAGGCGCATAACATGCGCGACCTAAACTTCCGGGCAAAGGAATATCTTCCAAATGAAGTTTCATCGCATCTTCATACTGACCGTTTCTCACCAACGAAATATATCCGTATGGTTTAACACCACCGGGACATTCATTGATACAAGGTGCCGAAACATCCTGCCTGTCGATAGTTGCAATACGGGGATTGGCAAGGCTAAACGGGATGTAAGCAACTTTTCTTCCAGCAAGATTGCAGTTGTATTCATCGTTACGTATCTCGGGACAAGCTACTTCGCACTGCTGACAGCCTGTACAATTTTCCTGAACAACATAGCGCGGATTCTTTGTCACCTGAACTTTAAAATCTTTTCCTTCTTTTTTAATATCATCAATCTCGCTGTTCAGCATTAATGTAATATTGGGATGACGCGCCGTTTCAGACATTTTAGGTGTAGTGATACAGGCAGCACAATCGAGGGTCGGAAAAACTTTACTGAGCTGTATCATCTTTCCACCAATCGACAAGGCTTTATCAACAAGCAATACCTTGTAATCCATTTCGGCAAGATTCAAAGCAGTTTCCTGTCCGGCAATACCACCGCCTATTACCAGTGCATCGTATGTTTTGTTTTTATCAGGCATATCGGGAAACATTTATACTATTCTTTTAACACATATTTTTTTATACATCTTTTGGGCTAAAGCCCATTCAATAGTTTTCAAATCATCCACGACCTGAAGGTCATGGCAATTCTATTATCCACGACTTTTAAGTCGTGGTAATCAAAATCTCAAAAAATGGCTTTAGCCAAAATATCCTCATTATATATTTTTTCCTTTTTCATTTTCAACACTTCCCAGGTCAAATAAAATTTTACTAAAATTTTCCATGTGGCTTGCAAATGGCTCAGCACATACAGAACAGATTGCCGCCATACGAATTCGTTTCGGACTGATATTTTTTTCTTTCATCATGGTTTGTGAATCGGTAATTATTTTATTGGTATGCTCTGCACATTTAGGACTGAAGGAACATTCATGACCATCGGCAGCAATGAACACACCGTCAAATCCACGTTCAAAAGCATGTAATATCCATTTGGGTTTTATCCCCGACGAACATGGCATACTTATCACATACACCGATGGCGAATAATGAATCTTTCTCAACCCCGCCTGGTCAATACCCGGGTCGGAAATTTTATCGGTTGAAAACACCAGTATTTTCGGTCTGAATGTTTGGTTTTCCATAACTAAAAATTAATATAATTCAATAGTTTCAAAATAATATTTTTGTGTAAACTAATGTAGACTCTTATTATTCAATGAAGCTAATCACGATAAATATGCCGTAGGCATAACAGCTTGGTAAAAAAATAATAACTTAAAAATGATGTGCTGTAGGCACAACCCTTGCATAGCCCACATTTCGCTCATTATTCATGTTAATGAATATCTACTTTCATGATTTTTCGAATATGATAAATCGATAGTACCTACGGTACATTATATATTAAAGTGATTTCATTTTTACCAAGCTTATGTCCCTATCGGGACAAAAGAATACTATCAGTTCCAATACTTACGCTTTCTTCAAAAACAATCTTGAATAACTGTCTTCTTCGATAATTCCAAGAAATTCGTGTTCCATTTTTTCACACCATTTCGGAATATCATGTTTAGTACCTTCGTCGGATGATAATATTTCCATTATCTCACCCGATTCAATTTCACCTATCGCTTTCTTAGCTGCTAATAATGGCCCGGGACAAGCAGTTCCGCGTGCATCAACAATTTTATTTGCGTTCAGATTTTTTAATTCTTCTGTTGTCATTTTTATTTCTCCTTTAAACTTTTTAATTATTTTTTTATTAAAAGATTTTAAAGATTAGCTTAACCATTTTTCAATCTTTCTAATCTTTTCAATCTTTTTAATCTTTTTAATCTTTTTAATTTCTTCTAAATAAACAACTGCACTTTACTTTCCGAAGCATCGGCTAAGAATGTTGCCACACCACAAATATTCAGGTTCGGGTAATCAATCATTTCTTCTTTTTTGAATCCCATAAGGTTCATCGACATTTCGCAGATATTGATTTGAACGCCCAGTTCACCTGCTGTTTTAAACATTTCTTCAAGTGATGCCACTTTGTGTTTTTTCATAATCCCTTTTATCATTGATGTTCCCATGCCACACATATTCATTTTCGAAAGCTTCACTTTTTTACTTCCCTTTGGCAGCATGATGCCAAACATTTTTTCCATGAAGTTTTTTCCCGACGCACTTTTCTTCGGGTCGCGCAGTGCAGCAGTAGCCCAGAATGTAAAGAACAAATTAACTTTCATATCGTATGCTGCAGCACCGGTTGAAATTATCATTGCTGCAAGAATCTTGTCGAGGTCGCCCGAGAACACCACCATCGAAAGCTGGTCTTTAGTGCCTTTTTCAAGTTTGCTCACTTTTTTCTGTAGTTCCAGAAATTGTTTTTCGAAATCTTCGTTCATAATGTTTTGTTTTTGATTGAAACAAATTTAAATTAATATTTCCATATATATAACTTTCTATATGTGAAATATCCCATTTCCAAATGTGATATATATCACATTCAATATTTTTTCTTAATTTTACCATAATGATAATTACTAATAATGAAACAACATAACTGTAAGGATTGCCCAATAAAATCGAAGGCTTCACTACATCTAAGCGAAGAAGAATTAAACATTCTTGAAAATAATAGTGCAGAAGTATCGTTCAAAAAAGGTGAGATTATTTTTAAGCAGAATGCGTTATCGCTTAATGTTGCTTATTTGCGAACCGGTGTGGTTAAGCTTCACATGCACGGACCTTCGAAAGAAAAAATTTTAAAAATCATTAAAGCTCCTACATACCTTGGTATCCCTACAACTTTTGGCGATAAGATAAACCGTTTTTCGGCAACAGCCATTGAAGATTCATCCGTTTGTTTTATCGACAGCAACCTGTTCCGTAATTTTATTTTTTCGAACGGAAAATTTGCTTACGAAATTATTGTTGAGCTTTGCAAAAACGAACTTACCGATTACGAGCGTTATGCAAGCCAGACACAGAAACAAATCCCTGGATTGGTTGCCGAAACATTGTTATGCATGTCGGACAAAATTTATGAAAACGATACATTTAATTTCCCTTTAACACGCGGCGAAATGGGCGACCTGATTGGCACTTCGCGTGAAAGCGTAAGCCGTGTACTTACCGACCTGAGCAACGAAAAAATCATTGAAGTGAATTCGAATGAAATTACTATTCTGAAAAAAGATTTATTGAAACAGATAAGTGAAAAAGGATAAGTGTTAAAGTAAAATAGCTCTAATAGAGAAACACTAACGTTAGGGGCAAGTGTTAGAGAACAACATGACAACAATATATTGTACAAATAAAC